>PAMF01000040.1 GCA_002707185.1 Chloroflexota bacterium
GTGGTAAATTAATTGGGAATGGCACGTTGGGGTGTTCTTTAACCAACTGGTTCCAAACTCGGTGTCCTATTTCTTCAGCCTGTTCAATGACCCCAGTTTCATCGATGTTTTCAATGGAAGAATTTTGCATAACCCATTCCCCATCAACCATGACATCTGTTACATCTGAAGAAATCCCATTATGAATAAACGATGAAACAATTCGGAGGCTTGGTACCAGATGAGCTTTTCTGAAATCTATCATAAATAGATCGGCCTTCTTCCCTATTTCAAGTGATCCTAATTCATCAGCGATGCCTAGTGTTCTCGCGCCTCCCATCGTCCCCCACTCCAGAACATCCTCAGGTTGAGGATTCATTTCGTCATTTCTCCGAACCCTTTCATGAAAAAGAGCAGCTCTCATCACCTCCACCATATCTTCCGCCATGTTGTCGGACCCCATACCAACTGAACACCCAGACGATACTAGCTCAGCCACAGGTGCCGCGGCCCCTCTACGAGCCCCTATAGCTGAATTATGAGATATACCAGTGTTTTTTTGGCCCAGCAACGCTATTTCAGAGCTGTTCACATACCTGCAGTGAGCAGCAACTAGGCGATTACTTAAAAATTCGTTGGAAAAAAGATAATGAGTTGGTAAAACCCCTCTAGTACGTTTTATCACTTCAATCTCTTTATAACTCTGAGACAAATGAATCGTATATCCGAGTTCATATTTCTCTGCCAAATCTCTTGAAGCCCTCAAAAGCTCTGGGGAAACGGTCTCTGGAGCATGGGGAGCCACAAAACCCTTGATTCTGCCGTTTGATTTCCCATGCCAGTCATTGATTAAGTCGGTTGCTTTCCCGATGGCCATGTCACGCTTATGAGATGAATATTCATATACCCCTTCTTGCGACTTTGAATCATCTATATCATTCATGTTCTCGCCGAGAAAAACGCGTAACCCTGTCGAATCCAAAGTTTGAGCGTATTCTGAAATATCATCTGATATCTCGAGCAGGGTCGTAGTGCCGCTTTTAATTGCCTCTATACAGGCTAGCCTCGCAAACACATTACGTTCGTCTTGATCCAGCAACCCGCGACCGGTTGTTGGAAATTTTAAAGTTGTGGGGAAGCCAAAATCTTCTAAAATCCCTTTATCAGCTGTGGCCAAAAGATGTGTATGGCAATTGATCAGGCCGGGGAAAATCACTTTTCCTGACCCTTCGATTCTAGTTGCGGAAGGATATTTTTCTTCAAGCAAGCCAGTTTCACCGATATCTTGAATAATTCCGTTCTGCGTAAGCATTGCTGATTTATACAGAACCAATCGGTTTAAGTTTCCTGTAACAATAGTCGAATCTCTAATCAAATATTTCATCGAACGCCCTCTAAAACGATGCCAATCATTGAGTGAAGATTTTCTTGGCTACTCTTCCACTGATTTTTGGAGTAATTCTGCTCCACTTTTCATCAAACCATGGGATGCAATTAATGACATCCAAAAGGCCTACATGCCATATTCAATTTGGTCGTAAAACCTGAGAAGCAACTATACTTAAACGATCTACTCAGGAATATATTTCACTATATGGCGACCGATCAGGCCTGTAACCGGTTGGACAAAGTAGATCCCGCCTTCAGAATCCCCTGCAGCTCCATGGCAAGAAATATATTGTTCGCCCCCCCAACGAGCGATTCGACCCCCTTCAGANGACAAAACACTAAAATTACCCCCGTTATGTTCAGGAACAAATCCTTGCCCAACTGAATCCTGCCATACCAANGCTGGACCAATAAGGTCTGTAGCCCATTCAGACAAAAAATTTCCTGTTTGATCAAAGGCTTGTATNCTATCGTTTTCCCTGTCTGATACTAAGACCGTTCCATCAGAAGCTATAGAAACGCCATGCGGCAACATAAACTGTCCCTCTCCATTNCCAGGCTCTCCCCACGACAAAATATGNTTCCCNTGGGAATCAAACCGATGTACTCGACAATTAGCATATCCATCGGCGACAAACACGTCTCCTGATGGTGCTACTGCCACCCCGGCGGGCAAATTGAATGGTTCCCCAGCATGAGTTACATCTTTGAAACCGTCGGAAGTGAACACTGAGTTATCGGCACCAGTATCGGATCGGTAACCCTTTTCACCAATGGACAACAACANTTCACCCTCT
This sequence comes from Chloroflexota bacterium, assembly GCA_002707185.1. Next base: position 2,166 of record PAMF01000040.1, read on the forward strand.
GGNGTGTATTTCAGAACCTGCCCAGCATCTCTGTCAACTATCCATATGTTGTCTGNATGATCTGCGTATATAGCATGAGGAAATATAAAATCAGAATCCTCCCAGTGATCCAAGTAATTGCCTTCCTTGTCAAAAATGATCACCTTATNGGGGCCTCTGTTAAAACCATAAACCCTATCTCTCGAATCCACNGCCACTGCCGCCATAGGCGCTTCCCAACCAGATGGTAATTTTTCCCAATTGGAATCTACTGTAAATGATCTTTCGTCAGATCCAACCCTAACCATGTGAAATATCCTCCATCAAATCAACAAAAAAATACTTGTATATCAGGCTTATTATTCCATTTTAAGGAAGTNAAAAGCTATATAGANATTTCTATACGCNCAATTACGTGATTCCCAGTGTAATGCAATATTCCCCATTTAACTGAGTGGCATTGCAAAAGAAATATGCGTACTATTGGCCATACTTATGAGGGTGTGTCAGATTCCTTGGGATAAGTTTAACGTCAAGGGACGACTTTGGAGCCGAAAGGTGAGATTCGTCTGCTNGGATAAGGTGTAATACGGTGCACACAGACATCTGATTCACAAACATTTTGGAAGGGAGTAGAGAAAGCATGACTACGAGTCTTCTGTCCGAAGAAGAACTATTACTTAGGAACACTGTAAGAGAATTTTCAGATCAGGTTCTCGCACCTAGGGCCGCCAAACACGATGAGTTAGAAGAATTTCCTCATGACAATTTTAGAGATATAGCTGACTTAGGACTTTTAGGGCTGATGGTAGACGAAGAATATGGTGGTGCTGGCGGCACCACCAAACAAGTTGCCATAGTCTCCGAGGAAATAGCTCGAGGATGCGCTGCAACTTCCCTAATTTACATAGTTCACTTAACTCTCTGTACCCATTTCATAAGTCACTATGGCAACGAGTCCCAAAAAAACAAATATGTACCCGATCTCGTTTCCGGAAAGAAAATAGGCGCCTTTGCACTGACAGAGCCAGGAGCAGGGAGCGACGCTGCCGCAATTCAAACTACTGCTGTNCCAGCCAATGGCCACCTGGTCCTAAACGGGACCAAAACATATATAAGTAACTCACCAGATGCAGGCGTGATTGTAACCTTGGCAACGCACGATAGAAAACTAGGATACAAGGGAATTGATGCCATCATCGTCGACGGTGACTCTGATGGAAAAACCGTTAACAAACTTCAGGGGAAAATGGGAATCAGGGCGTCAACCGTAGGTGAAGTAGTTTTCAATAACTGCCACGTGCCGGCCACCAATCTGATCAATGAAGAAAATCTTGGCTTTAGACAGACAATGGAAGTACTAAATGCCAGCAGAATTTCAATAGCAGCTCAAAGCGTGGGAATAGCCCAAGCATCACTGGAGGCCGCAGTTGATTATGCGAAAAATAGATCAGCATTTGGCGGGCCGCTGTCAGACAAGCAAGCTATACAAAATATGATCGCTGATATTGCAACTGATACGGAAGCGGCTCGCCAGCTGGTGATGCATTCGGCATCCCTCAAGGATGCAGGGCTTTCCTACCACACTGAAGCCTCAATGGCGAAGCTCTTTGCATCTACGACGGCAATGAAGGCCGCCCACACTGCTTTGCAAATACATGGAGGAGCTGGATATTTTTCCCCAACACCTGTTGAAAGATATTTTAGGGACGCTAGGGTTACGGAGATTTATGAAGGCACATCGGAAATACAGCGAATGGTGATCGCAAGAAATCTTTTGAAAGATTAACACTGACATCAGGCCAGATGGCAAAAGAGTAACAATAGGCAAAACCCATAACCAGTGAGGTAGCGTAATATGAAACTAGGTCTCTTTTTAATGCCATCACATCCACCTGAGAGAGCTCCTATTGACGCACAAAACTGGGACCTTCATTGCCTCAAACTTGCTGACAGCTATTCACTTGAAGAAGCATGGATAGGAGAACATTTTACGGCTCCCTGGGAGCCAGTNCCCTCCCCAGACATCCTTATCGCACAGGCGTTGATGCAAACCAAGAAAATAAAGCTTGGAACAGGAGCTCACCTNCTGCCCTTTCACCACCCAGTGGAGTTGGCATCCAGAGTGGCCTATCTNGATCATCTCGCCCAAGGCAGATATATGTTCGGGATTGGTTCAGGAGGNNTACAATCCGACCATGAATTATTTGGAATAGATATGGANAATGGGGAGCACAGAGAAAGGACAAGAGAATCACTGGATATAATCTTGGGCCTCTGGGACCACGTGGACGGCTCTTTTAATTATGAAGGTAAATTTTGGCAGGTTAATATTCCCGATCCGAAAGATTATGCATTTGCCAACCTTCGAACACATATAACCCCATTCCAGAAACCCCATCCGCCGATAGGAGTCGCTGGTGCAAGCCCTGGTTCAGACTCCTTAAAATTGGCCGGTGAAAGAGGCTATATTCCAATGAGTTTGGGTCTCAACGAGGTATACGTCGCAAGTCATTGGGACGCAGTTGAAGAAGGAGCAAAGTCTAAGGGTAAAACTCCACCTTCGAGAAGCGAATGGAGAATCGTGAGGGACATATGGGTCGCGGAGACCGATGAAGAAGCCAGAGAGGGCGCTCTAAACGGCATGCTTGGAAGGGCGTGGAGAGAATATCTACATCCNTTGTTTTCATTCGGTGCCTACCCTTTTGTTGAATACATGAAACATGATGAATCTATGTCTAACGAAGATGTTACTATCGAGTATATGCTGGACAATTTATGGATAGTCGGATCTCCAGATACGGTGACAGAGAAAATCCGGAACTTGTACTCAACGGTTGGAGGGTTTGGACATCTGCTCTGGCTCACATTCGATCATTCAGAGGATAGCGAAAATTACGAAANNTCCATNAGACTTCTAGCTGAAAAGGTGATGCCGAGGTTGAGTGATCTGACAGGNTGACANACCTTCTNGTATTACTTTTTNGCAGATTTTNTAACATGCGAATTTCCAAAAGAGTTGTGNCCTGACTTTATTGNNGATCTAGTNTCGGAGTTAATTTTCCGGTAGATNGAAGGGATATTTGGCCATGCANAAAAACCACCAGGGACCCCTAAGTGGAATCAAGGTTCTCGACTGGACAATGTGGCAGTTCGGCCCAGTTNCAACGATGATGCTGGCAGACTTAGGTGCTGAAGTAATAAAAATCGAATCTCTTGACGGGGATCATGGAAGACAGTTTGGACAGGTTAGTGGAGTGGGAAGTGATGCATACGANGGNNTNTCGTCGAATTANTTTGAGGTTTTAAACCGCCAAAAATTGGGAATTGCNATCAACTTGAANCATGANAAAGGNCAAGAGATTGTCCAAGCNCTCGTAAAACANTCAGACGTATTCGTACAGAACTTTAGACAAGGGGTAGCTGAAAGATTAGGACTTGGGTGGGAAAAACTTAAGGAGATCAACCCTCAGTTGATATATGGGTCTGCAACNGGATATGGCCCTAAAGGAGATGACTCCAATAAGCCAGCTTTTGCTTTAACAGGAGAAGCCCGATCAGGCTCTCTCTGGTGGGGCGGGCCCGAAGACGAAACCCCCTATAACCTACATGGTGTCGCCGATCANATTGCAGGCATTATGCTCAGCCATGGGATACTGGCCGGCCTCGTATATAAAGAGAGAACCAATATGGGTCAAAAGGTGGAAACTTCCCACCTTGGTAGCATGATGTGGTTGGGAATGATGAGGGATGGGATTGGACTACTCGAGGGACAGGAACTTAAGAGACAACACAGAAGNAACATGAATAATCCCTTATGGAACACATATAAAACTAAAGACGAGAAATGGATAGCTTTTTCAATGAGCCAAGGAGAGAGATACTGGCCCATTTTTTGTGANGTTTTGGAGAGNCCNGANTTNAAATCAGACCNGAAGTTTTCTACATCTGAGGCGCGCCAANAAAACAAACATATTGTGATATCAACACTCGATGAAATTTTTGAAGAAAAAACCTTGGGTGAATGGGAAACTATTCTTACTAAGTCAGACCTCATTTGGGAAAGGGTTCAGGCAACGTTGGATCTACCTAATGATCCTCAAGTTTTAGAAAACAAATACTTANTTCCTTTCGATCACGCAGTAATNGGGGAGTCGATGTGGCATCAGCTACCTCTGACATTTGATAAAACACCAGTAGACACAAAAAAAATGGCCCCTTCTCTGGGGGAAAATACTGAGGAAATATTAATTGAACGGCTAGATTATTCATGGGACGACATCTCTTCTNTGCAAAGTGAAGGTGTCATCCTTTAATTTGTATGAATCCTTAANAAATCAATGGAGATTTACATATGACAAAAACATTTGGAACTGGTGACTATNAATACGAACTTGTCGAAGGCTGGGGGCAGTGGCCTATTGACGGAGTTGCATCCGATATCGCAACCACGTCAAATGGAAATGTTTACGTNGCTGTTCGTACATCCTATGCAGGGCTATACACGACTGAAGGANACAACCCNAATGCNGGAGTNATTGTTGTCTTCGACAAAGATGGNANNTTCCTAACCCAATGGGGNGAAGAATACTTTGCTACACCTCATGGATTATGGATTAGTCCTGANGACGAAATATTCCATGCCGACTCAGGNAACCACACCGTGACACGCTTTAACTCTGACGGAGAATTGCTGATGTCGATAGGTGTTAAAGACGAACTCGGACCGCAGGGGGAGCCTTTCAGGTCCCCTACACGCGCCGTTCAGTCAGCTAGCGGTGAAATATTTGTCTCNGACGGATACTGGCAAAACAGAGTTCACAAATTNACTAATAATGGTGACCTCATATGCTCATGGGGAGAAGGAGAACCGGTATTTAACCAGGAAGCCTGGAATCTGTATAAGAAGGAAGACAACCCAAATGCAACCGGAAATCCCGGAACGGGACCAGGAGAATTTAATCTGCCTCATGATGTAACTGTGGATTCAAACAACAACGTTTACATTATGGATCGTGAAAATAATCGATGCCAAATTTTTGATGCTGATGGCAATTTTATTAATCAGTGGCTAGATGTTAGAGGTCCCAATGACGCTGTTATAGACGACGACGAAATAATGCACATTGCGGAAGGAGTAGGTTCTGTTTTAATAACTACCCTGGAAGGAGAGGTCATTGGACGCTGGGGAAGCCGAGGCGAAGACGCTGGAAACTTTAGAGGTTTCCCGCACGGTATCTGGATAGACAACCAGGGAGATATCTACATATCAGAGGTTGGAACCACAAAAGGATTACAAAAATTCGCAAGAATTTAGCCACCTATCAAGAACTCCATGTTAAAAAAATTTCTTAGTTTTTAAACTTTGATAGATTTGAAAAATTATTAGAGAACGTTTGGGCAACCGGTTGTCCGTAAGCTCACACACTATCTAGCTATGCCAAAGGCTACCGCTTTTACCTCGTTATTGTCATCGGATCTCATTCTCGCAGCTAATCTCATAATTAAAGATCCCAATACTGTCTCAGCCCAAAGCCACTCATGCAATTGAGTGATGGACAATTCTGGGTCTTCAGACATTTTCGACTCAAAGTAATATGCCTTAAGGTCATCGACGCAATATCTTATAAAGTGGGCGACACTAAATTGATTCGGTCGAATAGGAGTATCAGACTCCTCATCCTCTATAAAATTTTCTAGGAACTTGATCACCAATTTGAAATCTGTTTGAGAAATTGTACTCACACCAACTGCCGTTCTCCCACCGTTTTGTTGAACCCATCGCTCATAAAAAGGTCTCCTTAAGTCAACCTCTTGACCAGAATCAGAAACTACAGGGGATTCCTGTCTAGCTACCCCAGAGCCCTGGGAAAACAATTCAGGCGCAATATCGGAGGAAAAACTCTCCAGTACCGGTCCTTCCTGTCTATCCAATAAATCGAAAGTTGTCCTTAAAATCTCGTGCTGGAATTCGGGATCATTGGGCCTTCCCAAAGTATTCCCAAAATTAAAAGGAACTGACAGCATGCGAGGAGGCTTAACCCTCTTTGCATGTTCCTCAATTAAAACAAGTCCAGTTGTTACGAGCCCCATATCCTCATAAACCCTAGCAAGCACGCTCACGGCGTTTGAGCAGGCCGGTCAAGTAGGGACNAGTAGAACTACATCAACCTCCTCAGATAATAATTTAGTCGCAACTTCTGGCCCAGAGTCTTCTATGAGACCCGTCACATCGTTAATCGCACCCATATAAGAATAATAATTATTAGATAATTCTCCTATGTAACCACTCTGTACTAATTCTTCCAGTCGATCGACAGGAAAAGATATGTTGATATCCCTGTACGAGGTNGTTCTATCGAATCCAATGCTGGTATGACTTTGAATAATATCGGCTGGCTCAGAATCTCGGGGAATAATTCGATACGACGTATCCCCTCCCTTCAAACTCCTGAAAGGAGCATCCTTTCTCAGGTGAATCCCGGAAGTCGTCACCATCGCCACTTTAGATTCTGAAAGTGGCTTCNCCATAGTAGTCCAGGGGGTGTCGTCGTTGTCTGGGCAAGGCCAATTCAACAACATCTTCCTCTGTGCCTCGCTCAACGCTTCTAGNCTTGGCATCCCCTCATACTCCTGCTGATATTTCTATTTGGTACTTAGTCTAATACAGGCATCGTGAGGGAAAATTTTAGCACTAAAGATGGAGAGTCACTGAATTAACAGCCCCGTCCCGACTTTGTAAAGTAATGCCCATTCTCTTGTCGGTTGAAGCTCTGACTTTGATCAAATTTGCCTTGTGATCTTGACGTTAATGAGCACGCAACCTATTCTCTTGCACTACACGANAAGGTAACTAAGGGGGAATTATGGAATTCGGTTCCTTTATGGAATTCCATGCAAGAGAGGGTCGCAGTCAAAATGCCGACTTTCAAGAAGCATTTAATCACATAGATATAGCAGAAAAGCTTGGCCTAGATACGGTTTGGTTAGCTGAAAGCCACTTCAATCCTTCAAGATCCGTTTTGTCCGCCCCACTAATAGTTGCTGCCGCCATTTCTGGTAAAACAGAGAGGATCAATATTGGTACTGCCGTACAGGTACTCCCACTTGGTAATCCCCTCAGAATAGCGGAGGAAGTGGCTACTCTGGACCANCTAAGTAAAGGAAGATTTCAATTCGGAATCGGTAGGAGTGGGTTGCCTGGAGCATACGAGGGTTACAACATTTCTTACGGAGAGAGCAGAGAAAGATTCTTCGAATCTCTCGAAATAATTCAGGAGGCCTTCACGAAAGATAGATTTTCATATTCCGGCAAATTTCACCAATATGAAGATGTNTGCCTTACGCCGAAGCCATTTCAAAAGCCGCATCCCCCGATGAGAGTGGCTGCCACAACCTCCGAAACGTTTCCCCTCCTAGGTGAAATGGGAATGCCCATTTTCGTTGGAGTTAGAGGCCTAACTCTTGCCGATGTATCAGATCAGGTAAAAACTTATCGTGAAGCATTAGCCAGAAATGGACATAGCAATGGAAGCGTGTCATTACGAGTACCAGTTCATGTGGCAGAGTCCACAAAGAAAGCGTTAGAAAATTCTGAAACCAGTTTCATGAAGCAATTTCACCGATTAGGCTCACAACTTGGGTCNTCGGTGGGAAAAGAAACTGCGGATTCAGGAACGGAAAGATCTGAGAGGAGTAGTCGGCTTGCAGAAATTCGCTGGGAAAATATTCAGGGGGAAAAAGTTGCGGTAGGAGACCCAGAGAAAGTTGCAGATCAACTAGGTAGAATGATTGAAGAGCTCGGCCTAGATAGCATCGCAGCGGAATTCAATGCGGGCGAGGACCTACCAGAATCTATAGTGGAGGAATCATTACGACTATTTTGTACAAAGGTAAAGCCAAGATTATCTCTCTGAAAACCCGATTAAACCCACATAAGTTATAGAGGACTATGCATATGGCTGATCAAACTNTTACCTCACTTAATGTCTTTGAGGCACTGCACTCGACNCCAGCACGGAGATATCTTTCCNAAAAAGAGATCCCGGACAAAATAATNTGGGAACTTTTAGATGCCGCTATCAGAGCTCCNTCNGGCGGAAATAGCCAAGGATGGAACTGGATAATATTAAAGGATCAGGAGAAGAAAAATCAGATATCTGAATGGTATCGAGAAGGTTGGNATCTCGCTTATGGAAAGCGTCGTCAGGCAATAATGGCTCGCTCCGATTCCTCAGACACTTTAGGTCCGAGGAACTATTTGAGCGCTGAATATCTGGCGAATCACATACAAGAGGCACCTACCTGGATTATTGGGACGCTTCGTAATACGAGTGATTCGAGGAACCCAAGAGCAGGTTCCTCAATTTATGGTGCAGTTCAAAATTTAATGCTGGCTGCAAGGGCATATGGCATTGGGTCCACTCTGACTACACTGTATGCCGGTCACGAAGAAGATGTAAAGAATCTACTTGGTATACCTGNTGATGCCACCACTATGGCTCTGATACCACTAGGTTATCCGGATAGNGGTAAATGGTCACAGCCAAAAAGNCAGGCAGTAGAGGAAGTAACTTATTGGGATTCCTGGGGAAACGTTAACGAAAGATAATTATCGTCACTGACATGCGAAGGCAATCAANTATNATANTTGATTGCCTNCTAATTTCCCATAAGTGTCCACCGATTTTTAGACTTTAAAAGCAGCTATTCTATCCCTGTCACTCTCCGTGAAATATTGCTCAAGTAATGAGGTAACCCTATTTAGTGTTTGATTTGGATTTTCATTTGATGTGTCAATTTTAATAACAGGTCCAATCGAAGACTTCTCAATCAATCTTTCGTATTCAGAGAGAACTTCGGGAATATCAGCCTGAGTCAAAGGGCTATTCGAATGTGCTGGATGATTTGATAGCTCTTTCATTCGCTCTGCAATTATTTCAGGGGCAGCTGTCATATGAACAATAANTATTGGATCGGAAGTNATTTGCTTTATNCGATTCTCAACTTGGTCAAACACTTTTTCTCTATCAAATTGATCACCAGGTAGTCCATAGTTGAAATAACGTCGAGCATAAATTGATTCCTCTATATGGAAACCTACAGTGAGATCATCCTCCTGAGNATAATGGTGAATGTGATAGTACATCCCATATCGGTGGTACATCTCTTTTAGCTTCGGTGAGAGAGCTAAAATCTGCTCCTGCTCTTCAAGCGTCGTGTCATCAGGATGACCTGACGTATGGGGAAGTTTGGAATGGTCGTGTATGAGATCCATATAAAATGGCTCCCCCATAGTCTCTTTTTTCCACTCCGAGAGCAGATTAGCCAACGTTGTTGTACCTACATACTCAATCCCAGCTAAAATAATTTTCATAATTCATACTCCCTTTCGTATCTTCATACCTACTCAAAATGCCGTCGTTGATTCTACTTTAAAACCCTCTCAACACAACCTCTTGTAGAAGATAATATCAAGCCTGTATATAGCTAGGAATCTGATACAATTTTTGTATCTCACCCACTTACACGGAGTCCAATATGTCCGACAGCACCTCGACCATTGATATAGAAAAACTGACATCTCTCTGTAAAAGGAGGGGCTTTATTTTTCAGAGCAGTGAGATTTATGGTGGCTTGGCAAGTACCTGGGATTATGGTCCTCTTGGGGCAGAACTTAAACGGAANGTAAAAGACTCGTGGTGGAAAGCCATGGTCTGGGAACGAGATGACGTTGTCGGCCTAGACGCTGCCATACTCATGCATCCTGACGCCTGGCGAGCCAGTGGCCACCTAGAAAACTTCACAGATCCTTTAGTTGAATGTTTGCAATGCAACAAAAGGTTCAGAGAAGATCATATTGACTCNGTAACATGCCCCGACTGTGGTGGANAATTATCAGACCCAAGGCTTTTTCACATGATGTTCAAGACCCATATGGGGCCAGTTGAAGAAGAAGCCGCAATAGTCTATTTCAGACCCGAAACGGCTCAGGGAATTTTCGTAAATTTTAGCAATATTCTCACTTCTACGAGGAAGAAATTACCCTTTGGTGTGGCCCAAATAGGAAAGTCATTTCGGAATGAGATAACCACTGGAAATTTTATCTTCAGAACAAGAGAATTTGAAATGATGGAGATTGAATACTTCGTCATGCCGGGAGAAGATGAACCAGTTCATGAACAATGGATGCAGGATTGCATGAACTGGTATACCGATATTGGTATTACACCTGAAAATCTCCGATTAAGAAAACATGAAGATGAAGAACTCTCACATTACGCTAAAGCAACATATGATATTGAGTATAAATTCCCGTGGGGATGGGGAGAAATCCAAGGGATAGCCAATAGAACAGATTTTGATCTTAANGCTCATATGACAATGAGCGGAGAAAAATTGACATATTTTGATGAAGCCTCTGGCCAACATGTAATACCCTACGTTATAGAACCTTCGCTCGGNGTAGATAGAGCTGTTATGACCCTTTTGGTCGATGCCTATACTGAAGAAGAGACGACTGCAGCATCTGGTAAAACGGAAACCAGAGTACTACTTAAATTGGATCCCTCCATTGCACCGATAAAAGTCGCCGTTTTGCCCTTGAGTCGAAATGAAAAACTTGTTCCACTTGCTAAGTCGGTTTACGACAATATTCGAAAAAGCCGCCTAATTGGAGGAAATGTCCAATTTGACGATGCTCAAAGTATTGGACGCAGATACCGAAGACAGGATGAGATCGGTACCCCGTTATGTGTGACCGTTGACTTTGANTCATTAGATGATGATTGTGTCACAATCAGAGAACGAGACTCTATGAATCAAAAGAGAGTCTCGATTGCAAACTTGGCAGGGGAGATTTCTAGTCTATTGATTGGCGACTGAGGAGAATACGANTAGATGCTAATCGTACACACAGCCGATGTACATATTGGGGTCGAAAATTATGGTCGTCCCGATCCATTAACGAAAACATCAAGTCGGCTCCAAGATTTTTTGAACACCTTGGATGAAGTTGTCGACTATTCTATTTCTCAACAGGCTGACATAGTTCTATTCTGTGGTGACGCGTACAAAAGTCGCAATCCTAGCCAGACACATCAAAGAGAATTTGCTGCCCGCATATCACGACTAGCCACTAACGATATCCAGGTGTTTCTTTTAGCTGGCAATCACGATGCTCCTAATATTCCTGGTCCGGCCACTGCGCTCGATATATTTCCAACCTTGGGGGTAGGAAATGTTCANACTGGAGATACCCTTAAAACACACCTGNTNGAAACNCGAAGCGGACCTCTACAGATCGTGTCAGTTCCCTGGATAAGAAAAGGGCAATTCATGTCATCCTTGGGAATCGGGGAAAACGACCCCTCTAAATTAAATGAATCGATAGAAACTCTTCTGACCCAGGCAATTCAGAGTAATGCAGAAGCCTTAGACCCATCGATACCGGCCGTTTTAGCAGGCCACCTCTCTGTAGATTCTGCCAAAACCAGTTCAGAAACATCAATGATGTTGGGAAAAGATTACTTACTTCTGAAAAGTTCCATAGCACTGCCACAATTTGACTACGTAGCGCTAGGACACATACACAGACATCAGGAACTAAATATTGCNCCTCGTGTTGTGTATCCGGGAAGTCTACAGCGGATTGACTTTGGAGANGAAAAAGACACAAAGGGGTTCTGTGTAATAGATTTAGATCCAAGTGAATCACCCGGCGAAAGAGAACGGTCATATAAATTCGTAGAAGTTAACGCCAGAAAGTTCTTAACTATAAAATCAACCATAACGGATAGTGACCCAAACCCTACACAAACTGTTATTAATGAAATTACTAATTACGATGTACGCGAAGCCATAGTTCAGGTTTTGATCGACACACCAGCGTCAAAATATCAAGACATCGATGAGAGATTAATAAGAACTTCTCTAGAAGAAAGTCACCTTGTCGCAACTATTAGAAAAAACTTGATAAGCGAGTCAAGAAATCGTTTGGGAAAGAATTTTTCCGAAAAAATTGAACCCTTAGAAGCTTTAGAAACCTACCTAACGGAAAGAGGGGTTACGGGTGAAAAAAGAGAAAGCCTACTTAATAAGGGTAAATTATTAATATCCGAACACTCCCAATCAAATACGCTCTAACCACGGAGCCTAATACTTGTTCAACGATGCGTATTTTTAATTACTTCTATAAACATGGTTTTTTACTAGCAACCACTCTTTTTTTTCTCTCTGTTGGTTGCCAGTCTCAACTTGTAAATCCAAAAGCTCCCTATTTTTCAATCACCACATACGAAACCAAATTTTACAAAGAAGGGACTACATTTCACTTCGACGACAACTCCAAGAGACCACTGGTCCTCAANTTTTGGTTCCCTTCATGTCCACCCTGNGTCAAAGAAATGCCAGACATAGATTCGGTTTATCGACTATACAGAGATAAAGTGGACGTGGTCGGTATTCAAATGATTGGGCTAGATTCTGTGTCTGATGGAAGTGATTTTGTAACAGAGTCAGCTATAAGCTACGCTGTGGGCCCGGACAATGACGGTTCCATAGCCGTTGACTATGGTGTAACTGGATTCCCAACCACAGTATTCATTGACTCAGAAAGAAACATACACAAGAGTTGGCAGGGAGAAATAAAAGCAGAACAGTTGAGGAAAATTATAGATACTCTACTAAAGATTGAGAAACCTTAATTTGGACTTNGCATCGTGGTTTCATATAGNGGTGAGATGGGCACATTTTGTCTCTGCTTCTGCCTGGCTTGGGGGAGGCATATTCTGGCTTGTAGTACTGAGACCCGCTGTGAAAAAAAATGGTGTCAGTGACTCTGGAATTAACAAAAATGTATCCGCAGAGTTCCGAACACTAGTAGACACATGTCTGTTCGTCTTGCTAGCAACTGGAGCTGTGATGACATTTGATCGACTAACTCCGGGAACATTAGGGGTGAACTATCTAATAGTACTTGGAATTAAGTTATCACTGGTCACTGTCATGTTTTATCTGATAAGGGCCAAAAGGCACACGGCATGGNATTANAGATCAATCCAAAATTTTCCCAAAAACCCTAAGCGAAACATATTGCGACTGCTAGCCGGTTATAACTTGGTTATCGTTTTAGGTTTAATAGTTTATCTACTTTCAAGCGTGCTGAAATCTATGTATGAAGTTACTGTTGGATAGTGACGTAANTGAAACCGGATGGTTATAAGNCGATGAANANGGAAATTTTANAAATATTGGCTTGCCCCGACTGTAANGGAGATCTAAGAATTGAATCCGATGAAGAAGGTACAGCAGAGATAATTAATGGGCGACTAATATGNGACACGTGCGGTCTCTTTTTCCCTGTACAGGATGGGATNCCAAATTTTCTTAGTCCCGACTCGGGAGNCGCGTAGAGATACTCGACAACTCTCATACTCTTAGGACCAAAGGTTTTTCAGCTTCTGGTAGCCGTTCATAAAAATCCCTCAATTCAATATGGGAATATGGATGTACCAACGAAGAGTCAATTTCCAGCAAAGGAGCAAGAGCAAANCCACGTTCGTGAAGACGCGGATGAGGAATTCTAAGATGAGGTGCTTCTAGTCTCAGATCTCCCCATAGAAGAATATCTAAGTCTATTAGACGAGGGGAATTTACGAATGTCCTGCTTCGCCCCAATTGATNTTCAATCACTAATAGAGAATNCAACAACTNGAATGGACTTAAAGTAGTGCCAATTTTGCAAGCTGCATTAAAAAAATTGGGCTGAGTTGTAAATCCAGCAGCCGAGGATACGTAAACGCTCGAAGAAACCAGAAAATCTGATATTTCTGCAATGGCTGAGATAGCCGATTTCAAATTTTCAACAGAGTCTCCAATGTTAGAACCCAGACCAATATATACATCTCCATTTAGTCCCATAGGAGTTAGTGGCTCCAACCTCTCACAACCGCATCCGTCATAGTAGCAACCCGTGACATCTCTTTAACGTCATGAACACGTATAACATCAGCTCCATTTGCTATCGACAGGGCTACAGTTGCTGCGGTCCCCTCCAGTCTCTGATCTACAGGAAGGTCTAAAACTGTCCCGATAGTAGATTTTCTGGAAGTTCCGATNAGAATCGGGTAGCCCAATCGTTTAAATTCACCTAGCCGCCTAATGATCTCCAGGTTCTNCTCGGAATTCTTTGCAAATCCTATACCTGGGTCAATAATGATCTTAGTAGGATCTACTCCACACTTAATCGCCTTTGCAACTGTGCCCTCTAGGTCGGATATCACGTCAGAGACAACGTCTTCATACCTAGGATCACCCGTGTTGTGCATCAGTACAATATGTGCCCCAGATTCTGCGACGAGAGAAGACATAGAAGGATCCTTCTTTAATCCCCATATATCATTAACTATTGTCGCCCCTTCTGAGAGAGCTACAGTGGCTACCGATGATCTNTAAGTATCAATGCTAATGGGCACATCAACTTCGGATACTANCAACCTTACAACGGGGAGTATCCTACATATTTCCTCTTCCTCAGACACCACATCGACAGTTCCGTACATAGACGACGGCCTCGTAGACATACCTCCGACGTCAAGAATATCCGCTCCTTCTTCTACAAATTTAATACCTTTTTCCACCGCGTGACGTACATCTAATCCTGTGCCGTCACCGGAAAAAGAGTCCGGAGTTGTATTCAATATGCCCATGACATAGGTTTTATCACCCCACAACAAAATACATTCTCCCCTTCACACATATTTAACGACTTGTATAAACTCCCGTCACATGGGATATAGATTCCTTGTAACACCTCCCTATTATCTGATATTTTTGATGAGATGTGACGCAAAATTTTGGAGAATTTTAATGACATCTCAAGGCCCAACTGAACAAAAAAGAGATGAACTGTCGCAACTCCGAGAAAAAAGCCTTCAAGGAGGCGGGNCTCGAAGGATTGAAGCACAACATAGCCGCGGAAAGCTTACNGCAAGAGAACGCTTAGATCTTCTCCTTGACCCAGGGTCCTTTGAAGAACTTGATCCTTTTGTAATCCATCGCTCCACANATTTCGGTCTCGACAAGCAACAATACCTTGGTGACGCTGTTGTCACCGGATACGGTAAGGTAAACGGAAGACTTACATTCGTATACTCTCAAGATTTTACGGTTATTGGGGGCTCCCTATCCGAAGTAGTTGCAAATAAGATATGTAAAGTCATGGATATGGCCATGNAAAACGGGGCACCCATCGTAGGTCTTATAGACTCCGGGGGAGCACGAATCCAGGAAGGAATTGACAGCCTCGCGGGGTACGGCGAAATATTCAACCGAAACGTGNTAGCTTCAGGGGTCATTCCTCAAATATCAGTCATGCTCGGTCCGGCGGCTGGTGGTGCAACCTACTCCCCTGCCCTAACAGATTTCATNTTTATGGTAAAAGGCGTAGGCCAGATGTATATAACTGGCCCTGATGTCATAAAGTCGGTTACTGGTGAAGAAGTCTCNCACGAACAACTNGGAGGAGCGGAAGCTCATACAGCGAANAGTGGAGTTGNCCATTTTCTGGATGACAATGAAAACAATTGCATCTTACGAGTAAGGGAACTTCTTAGTTTTCTACCTCAAAACAACATGGAAAATCCCCTTCGCATGATCTCCACAGACGATCCTGAAAGAGATGATGAGTCACTTAATACCATTATCCCAGATAACTCCAATCACCCTTACAACATGCTAGATGTAATTGAAGCCGTGGTGGACTCAAAAAACTTTATGCAAGTTCATCAGAATTTTGCAGGAAACGTTCTTGTAGGGTTTTCTAGAATGGATGGTAACACTGTCGGAATAGTGGCTCAGCAGCCGAATCAATTTGCCGGAGTTTTGGATATAGATGCTTCGGTAAAAGCCGCACGGTTTGTCAGATTTTGTGACGCTTTTAACATACCAATCATAACCTTTATAGATGTNCCAGGATTCCTACCTGGCACATCCCAAGAACATGGCGGAATAATAAGACACGGTGCAAAATTAATATTTGCTTATGCGGAAGCTACCGTGCCGAAGATAAGCGTTCTCACCCGTAAAGCATACGGAGGCGCATACATCGTAATGAGTAGCAAAAGTCTGCGGGGTGACGTGAATTACTCATGGCCAACGGGGCAGGTAGCAGTAATGGGTGCNGAAGGTGCAGTTAACATCATCCACAGGTCCATTCTCAGGGATTCCGAGGATGCTGAAGAAAAGCGNAAAGAATTAGTNAATGAATATGAGAATAACCTCATGAATCCCTATATTGCTGCTAGTAGAGGCTATATCGATGACGTTATAGAGCCTTCCAAAACTAGGAGAAAAATAATAAGAGCTCTACAGATGTTAGAAAACAAAAGAGAAACTCTACCCCCNAAAAAACACGGGAGCATACCTCTTTGAGACATTCAAGAACACCACCGTCTACACGAAGCTCAGATCGCAAACCAACACAAACTCAAATCGCCGCCATAGTAGCTGCCATAAAGGCATACTTGGGCGAGGAAACCAAACCACAATTTAGAACTTCTCTCTCCCCTTGGAAAGTATCCCTAAAGGNGTCTTTACCTCTGGCATACACAAGAAAGTCGATGGGCTGGAACAGGACATCAACATATAACTTTTAACTGGATCATGAAATGACTCAAAGCCCCATAAAAATAACAGACACTACTTTCAGAGACGGACATCAAAGCTTGCTTGCTACCCGACTAAGAATGGAAGATATGGAGCCCATGGCCGCTGCGATGGACCAAATAGGCTTTCATTCCATGGAAGTTTGGGGAGGAGCCACGTTTGACACGGCAACTCGTTTTCTTGGCGAAGATCCCTGGGATCGCCTCAGAAAATTCAAAGAGTTGATGCCTAACACACCACTTTCCATGCTTCTAAGAGGCCAATCTTTAGTCGGTTACAGAACTTACGCTGACGATGTNGTCCAAGAGTTCGTGGAGAGATCATCNGAAAATGGCATTGACGTTTTCAGGGTGTTTGATGCCTTGAATGACGAATGGAATCTCAGCAAAGCTGCTGAGTCTGTTAAGAACACTGGAAAACATCTTCAGATGACACTTTGCTACTCAGTCACTGAATCCGGAAAAATGGGTGGCCCCATCTACAGCTTAGACTACTATCTNTCCAAAGCTGAGTTGTTTGAATCCATGGGAGCCGACAGTATATGCATCAAAGATATGGCAGGACTACTAGCGCCATATGATGCATATAATCTTGTAAAGGGCCTCAAAAGCAAAATCTCCGTACCGCTCCAGTTACACTCACACTATACGAGCGGAATGGCGTCAATGAGTGTCTTAAAGGCTATAGAAGCTGGTATAGATGTGGTNGATACATCTCTTGCTCCCCTAGCCTTACGTACCTCTCAACCTGCAATCGAACCTCTCGTTGTTACCCTCAGCGGCACTCCATATGACCCTAAGCTGGACTTAGAACAACTTCTTCAATTGGGAGATCAACTCGAATCGATCCTTCCGAAATACCGACACCATTTGGAAAGCCCAAAGGCGGCTGTTATAGATGCGAANGTCCTAAGCCACCAGATACCCGGTGGAATGGCTAGCAATTTACTGTCACAGCTTAGGGAAGCAGACGCNATAGACAAATTGGATGAAGTTTTGGAAGAAATCCCAAAGACAAGAAAAGATCTTGGATATCCGCCATTAGTCACTCCAATGAGCCAAATGATCGGCTCTCAGTCCGTTAGCAACGTACTATTCGGAAAGTACGAGATGATCTCTGGACAGGTCAAAGAATATGTTTACGGAATGTATGGTNGGCCTCCTTCAGATATTGATCCTGAAATAGCTAAAACGGTTCTGAAAGATTATAAGAAAGGGAGCCCTGTTATTCATGAGCGCCCCGCAAACCTATTAGACCCTGAAATGGAGAAGGCAAAATCGGAGATTGCTGACATCACAGATAATATAGATGATGTACTGATATATGCCCTCTACCCAACCACTGGTTTAAAATTCCTCAGGATCAAACACGGACTCGACCAGATGCCTGAAGAAATGAAACCGGGATTTGATTCTGAACCTGTAGCCATAAGTCGCCAACCTAGAGATCAATACCCTCCNAAAAGTCAATTGACAAAAACTTTCAACGTTTTTGTAGAAAATGAATATTTCAAAGTTGAGATTGATCCAGCAGATGTGCTTCCTAATCAAATAGTCCCTATGNTTAATCNGTCGGAAGGGATTAACCAGGAGAAAATTTCACCAGATTTCAAGGAGCCAAATTCTAAAGATTCAGTTACAAACANTGGAGAATCTCTTGTGTCCCCCATGCCCGGAATTTTGTTGAGGTATTTAGTTGAGGAAGGGGACGAAGTTAAAGTTGGAGAACCTGTCGCAATTCTTGAAGCGATGAAAATGGAAAATACTCTACCTTCCCCNGCCACGGGCACCGTCCAGAAACTGCAGGTCACGGNAGGNGCAACTGTTGTAAAAGGTGATGTACTAATTGTTCTNTCCTAGTAGCNCTAATCAGTAATCACGCATTTCCAGTATTCACTCTTACCTATCCGCTAGTGTATGTTATTAATAGTTATTGAATAACAACGTTTCAATAATAAGTTTATCCAAGGAAAGGGGAAATATGAGAAGCAAGGTAACAATCGTTGGTGCTGGGAATGTGGGAGCGACAGCAGCCCAAAGAATTTTTGATCGCGGCTATGCAGATGTTGTGTTAGTTGACATAGTAGATGGATTGCCTCAGGGAAAAGCTCTCGACATGCTTGAATCAGGCCCCATTCTAGGTTCCGATGCTCAAATATTGGGGACTAATACATACGAAGAAACTGCCGACTCGGATGTCGTGGTAGTAACATCAGGGATAGCAAGAAAACCAGGAATGAGTAGGGATGATTTACTTCTAACCAATCAGAAAATTGTATCGAGCGTCGTCTCGGAGACCTCTAAGTATTCTCCCNATAGCGTCCACGTCATCGTTACTAATCCTCTAGACGCAATGGCGCAGCAGGCACTCAAAGTCAGTGGGTTCCCTTCTGAAAGGGTTGTCGGCATGGCAGGAATATTGGACACCGCCCGTTATAGAAGTTTTCTTGCACAAGAACTTAACGTGTCTGTGGATTCTGTCTCTGCTTACGTCCTAGGTGGCCACGGGGACACTATGGTGCCAGTGGTTGAGAGTACCAACGTAGCAGGAACTCCAGTTAGCCAATTAATAGAGCCTGAAAGACTCGAAGAGATAGTACAAAGAGCACGTGATGGAGGCGCAGAAATAGTCAACTTNCTCAAAACCGGTAGCGCGTACTATGCGCCCTCTGCGTCAATTGTACAGATGGTGGAAGCAATACTTTTTGATAAAAAAGAAATACTTCCATGTACAGCGTATCTGCAAGGCCATTACGGAATAAACAATTTATATGTCGGAGTTCCCGTGAAACTAGGATCTGGTGGGGCCGAGGAAATTGTGGAGCTTAAACTTAACGAAGAAGAACATAGTGAATTGAAACGATCCGCAGAAGCTGTTCAAGAACTAATAGATGTTATGGCTCAGGCTGAGTAGTCTTAGGAGAATNTAAGGACGNTNNATCTAACGTCCTTACATTCTCCTACATCAATATTTTCCCCAGAATATAGTTGAATAACCGGTCTGGAATAATAGCTTTTAAAAACATTGCATAATGGGCATCGACCCCGACCAAATATCTCAATTTAGGGGATTTAGATGCAATCACGTTACCAATAGTAACGGCAACCTTGTTTGCTTTGGCCGGCCGGCCAAAAGTATTTTGTCGGTGTAGATACTTATCCTGATAAGGTTTATAAGGAGATGCAGTCTCCTCCGAATGAATACCTTTTGTTTGATTGGTAACAAAGGCAGTATCAAAATAACCTGGTTCAATTATTGATACGGATATACCGAAAGGGGCAAGCTCTAATCGCAGGTTTTCAGACAACCCTTCGAGAGCAAATTTACTGGCTGAATAAGCCCCATTGAATGGGAGAGGCATTCTACCTACAACTGAACTGATATTGATGATTTTACCTCTACAGCGTTTTCTCATTTCCGGAATAAATAACCTTGTTAATTCCATCAACCCAAAAACGTTTGTCTGAAACTGGTCCTGAATTTCTCGTGCCTCCAATAATTCCAAGGGTCCTTTCAATCCATAACCCGCATTATTCACAAGAACATCAATATGCCCCCAGTCTTCTAATATCAGATTCGCCGTGTTATTGACGCTATTAGAATCACTCACGTCCATCATATAGGGATGAATGTTGTGAGCCACGCTAGGCACCTGATGCACNGTCTCTTCTAATCGATCCATGTTTCTAGNANCTATAACTACCTGATGACCTTTTTCTGCAAGATGAATNGCNGAGAGTCTGCCGATACCTGAAGAAGCNCCAGTGATTAGTATGGTTTCCATATATTTACACCCTGTATATAATCGACTGAAATACCAAGCCTTTGATTCGTNGGTGTACTCAGTTTTGCAATATTTACAATCTTATAATCTCGTCCCATTTAATTTCCAAAGTTCTGGTTAAAATTGCTCATATCAATCATCGGTGAAAGCAACGCGTCGCACAAGAATTACTCACTAGCAGAGGAAGTCGGAAAACTACTTGCAGAAGCAGGTGCAACCGTGGTTTGCGGAGGTATGGGAGGTGTTATGGAAGCGGTGTGCAAAGGTGCCAGTAATGCAGGTGGAAGTACAATCGGAATTTTACCTGGNCTCAATNCAGCTGAAGCTAACCCCTGGATAGATACTCCAATATGTACNGGCCTAGGACATGCCCGAAATTTAATAGTAGTGAGATCGGGCCTCGCCGTCATAGCAATAGGAGGNGCCTATGGCACACTTTCAGAGATCGGNCATGCNCTATCAGATGAAATCCCAGTTGTTGGGCTAAACACTTGGAGTTTTAATAGGGAAGGGAGNGAAGATNATTCCCTACATCTGTGTAACACTCCATCACAGGCAGTNGAAACAGCATTANTACTAGCTAACAAAAGACTAAATAAATGTGAGAATCGATGACATANATACAAGAGATAAGGGCCAGGGAAATTTTGGATTCAAGAGGTAACCCAACGGTCGAAGCTGACGTAAGATTGTCCGATGGCTCAGTTGGTAGGTCAGCTGCCCCATCTGGAGCAAGTACGGGAATATATGAAGCCCATGAACTTAGAGACGGAGACCCAACTCGGTATGGGGGTAAGGGCGTGCTTTCAGCTGTTGAAAACATAAATTCCTTGATATTTCCAGCAGTTAAAGGGATGGATGCCTCGAATCAAGAAGAAATAGATAAAAAAATTGTGGAAATTGACGGTACAGAAAATAAAAGTAATGTAGGAGCCAACTCCACTCTCGCAGTATCCCTTGCCACTGCCAAAGCTGCGGCTCTGAGTAGTAAAACTCCTCTTTATCAACACATCAATAACACGGGAAAATATATTCTCCCAGTTCCTATGTTGAACATCATTAATGGAGGGCGTCACGCAGAAAATTCGACCGACGTTCAAGAATTCATGGTGGTGCCCGCAGGATTTGAAAGTTTTACTGAAGCAATGAGAGCTGGTTGCGAAGTCTACTACTCACTGNTGGACATATTGAAAAAAAACCGAATGCAAACAACTGTTGGAGACGAAGGTGGATTTGCACCTTCTCTTCCCTCCAACCAAGCCGCTATAGATTTAATAATGGACGCGATAGAGAATGCAAACTANGAAGCTGGGAANCAATTTTTTATAGCATTGGACACAGCCGCTGCGGAACTNTTCGACGAGGAAACTTCCAATTACTCACTTCANCGTGAAAACAGGACCGTCACAGGAAAAGAATTATCTGATATATATAAAGGTTGGGTAAATCAATATCCCATTATCAGCATAGAAGATGGTCTTTCAGAGGACGAATGGGATGATTGGCGGGAAATGACTGCCTCTATAGGTTCCTCTGTACAGCTAGTTGGGGACGACTTATTGACAACGAATCCAAAGCGCATTTCTAAAGGTGTAAAACAAAANTGTGGTAATGCTGTACTTGTAAAGCCGAATCAAATAGGAACACTAACTGAGACACTGACGGCCATNGAAATTGCTAGATCGGCCGGATGGGGAATGGTGATGAGTCACAGATCGGGAGAAACNGAGGATTCCGTGATAGCAGACCTCTCTGTGGGTACGAGTGTTGGGCAAATCAAAACTGGTGCACCTGCAAGAGGTGAAAGAACTGCAAAGTACAATCAGTTACTCAGAATTGAAGAAGAACTCGGAAGTGAAGCAATATATGCCGGCATAGACATTTACAAGAAATACTTAGGTTGAACCTCCAATGTTTTTATCAAAGGAACTANAAGGAAAGTAGACAAAAATAATGACAAGTAGCAAGACGCGTCTAGGAATTAATGGATTTGGAAGAATAGGTAGACTCATCCTGCGAGGAATTGCTGACGGTAATTACCCAGATTTGGAGGTAGTTGCGGTAAATAGTTTTGCAGATCCAGAAACGAATGCCCATATGTTCAAGTACGACAGTACCTACGGAGTATATGGAGGGACCGTCTCCTCTTATAGCGATAAATTTGTGGTTGACGAGATGGAAATTAACTGTGTATCAAACCCAAAACCTANAGATATTCCATGGGACAGATTGGNCGTGGACATAGTATTGGAATGCACTGGAAAGTTCACAGATGCCGAAAAGGCCAGGCAACACATTGATGCTGGTGCAAAAAAGGTAATAATNTCAGCACCAGCAAAAGGAGAGGATGTTACCGTTGTGATGGGGGTNAACGAGTCGGATTATGATCCCNTATCTCATTCCATACTNTCTAACGCATCTTGTACCACCAACTGTGTTGCACCTCTAATGAAAGTCCTTGAAGATCAATTCGGCATTATCAGCGGTATGATGACCACGATTCATTCCTATACAAACGATCAGCAAGTTTTAGACAAACGGCATAAGGATATGAGAAGAGCAAGAGCGGCAGGTACCAATATAATTCCGACTACTACCGGAGCTGCTAAGGCAGTTGGACAGGTCATTCCAGCCCTTGAGGGTAAAGTTCATGGAATGGCTTTCAGAGTCCCCACTGCAACCGTCTCTGTAACTGACGTAGTCGCTACACTTGAGTCCAGCATAACCTCAGACGTCATTAACCAAGCATATATAAATGCATCAGAGGGCAGTCTCAATGGAATTTTAGACTTTACTCTTGAGCCTCTAGTTAGCTCCGACTATAGAAAGAATCAATTCAGTTGCGTTATTGATGGCCTTTCAACCATCACTCTAGGAGCCAACGTGGTGAAAGTTGTTGGCTGGTACGATAATGAATGGGCATATAGTTTGAGAACCATCGACATGGCAAGGTACGTTGCAGCAAAAGGATTTCATTAACAATCTTCACCTAATATTTGCCCAAAGATGTCCTTGATTGAGGGACTGACATATAAACAGGTATAATTTCGAAAGTACATTCCCAGATAAATTCTGATGCGGAGGAACCACATGGCTATAGAAACTAAACCAGATACAGGTACATGGACAGTAAAGTCAGGCTTAGCACAGATGCTAAANGGGGGGGTCATTATGGACGTTGTCACTCCCGACCAAGCAAAAATAGCGGAAGACGCGGGAGCAGTAGCCGTAATGGCATTGGAGAGAGTGCCCTCTGACATAAGAAAAATGGGTGGTGTCGCGAGAATGTCAGACCCTAANATGATTGCTGAGATCATTGAGGCAGTCACGATACCCGTCATGGCCAAGGCACGAATAGGGCATTTTGTAGAGGCCCANGTACTTGAAGCATTGGGAGTTGACTACGTTGATGAGTCAGAGGTCTTAACCCCTGCAGACGAAAACAACCATATAAGTAAAGATGACTTTAAAGTTCCTTTTGTATGTGGAGCCAGAGACCTTGGAGAAGCCCTACGGAGAATAGGTGAAGGGGCCGCGATGATAAGGACNAAAGGAGAAGCAGGTTCGGGAAACATCGTTGAAGCGGTAAGACATGCTAGGAAAGTACTCGGCCAAATAAATCATATTAAGAGCATGGAAGCAGATGAGTTAATGGCCAC
Organism: Chloroflexota bacterium; assembly: GCA_002707185.1. Next base: position 26,253 of record PAMF01000040.1, read on the forward strand.
NGCAAGGGATTTAAAGGCGCCTTACGAATTAGTGAAAGGCATCCATGAAAGTGGAGAGCTTCCAGTCGTAAACTTTGCTGCAGGAGGAATTTCAACACCCGCGGATGCTGCCTTGATGATGCAGATAGGCGTTGATGGAGTATTCGTTGGCTCAGGAATATTTAAGTCTGAACGTCCTGACATAATGGCCGATGCCATTGTGAAAGCCACCACACATTTCAACGATCCCCACATGCTAGCGGAAGTTTCGAAAGGGCTAGGAGATGCAATGCCTGGACTAGATATTCGCACCATGCCCGAGTCTGAACAGCTAGCAACAAGAGGCTGGTAGTTTGCCGAAGATTGGAGTCTTGGCTATCCAAGGCGATTTTCTAGAACACGGCAAAATGCTTGACGCGATTTCAATTGACTGGTCAGAGATCAGACTACCTGATCAGCTCGAAGGCCTTGATGGATTGATCATACCGGGAGGGGAAAGCACGACTATTGTCCAGTTGATGGACATATATGGGTTTAGAGACGCCATCAAACGAAGGTCAAGTGAAGGTATGGCTGTTTGGGGTACTTGCGCAGGAATGATTGTTATTGCTAGAAAGCTACTGGACAANCGNCCAGAACCTCTTGGACTCATGAATATAGAGGTTTCCCGCAATGCCTTCGGCAGGCAAGTGGACAGTTTCGAAACTGACATACGGGTATCATCGATCGAAGGAGACCCAATTCACGCAATCTTTATCCGTGCCCCAGTCGTTACTGATGTCGGTCCTGAAGTTGAAATAATAGCTGAGGTGGAAGACGGAAAACCCGTAGCAGTGAAGCAAGGCAAACTGATGGCAACATCCTTCCATCCAGAATTGACCAACGATACNCGTCTACACGAATTGTTCTGTAGATTATCAAGTTCATAGTATAGGGAGGGGCAAGAGAGGTTACTGTGGAAGTAGGTAACAGTCCCATATTTACTCAGGAAAAAGATACCGACTTACAACTGTTGATAGAGGTTATTCCTGACAGAATCAGAAATAAGCTTCTGGCTCATGCGAACCTCGAAGAGCTACTAGAGGTGGTGCTAGACCTCGGCCGTCCTCCTGAAGCCCGCTTCCTTGGTGTCAATGAACTCATTGACATCGCAGAAGTNGATCAATCAGACCTAGATTTCTCTGTCGCCAAAGTGGGTATGTTNGGATTAGACAATCGAGCTGGCATAGAGCGAACTCTTCACCGAATTTCTGCAATAAGGAACCGCAGTGGAAAGGTTGTGGGCATTACCTTCAGAGTGGGGAGAGCCGTATATGGAACCATCCGGATTATAGAAGATTTGGTTACATCAGGAAAAAGTGTTCTCCTACTAGGAAAACCAGGTGTCGGGAAAACCACNATGTTGAGAGAAGTCGCAAGAGTTTTGGCAGATGATGCTGGAAAAAGGGTTATCGTCGTTGATACATCCAACGAAATAGCTGGAGATGGGGATATTCCTCATAGGGCAATTGGAAGAGCCAGACGAATGCAAGTCCCCTCCCCTACCGAACAACATGGAGTAATGATTGAGGCGGTTGAAAACCACATGCCTGAAGTTATAGTCATTGATGAAATCGGTACAGAAAGAGAAGCGAATGCATCNAGAACTATTGCTGAACGAGGAGTGCAGCTTGTTGCAACAGCACATGGGAACCAATTAGAGAATCTTATTATGAACCCCACACTATCTGACCTAGTGGGCGGAATCCATACTGTCACCCTTGGAGATATAGAGGCTCGAAGGCGTCGGTCGCAGAAAACTGTCCTAGAACGAAATGCACCACCTACTTTTGACATTCTCGTCGAGATACAAGGATGGAACATAGTCAATGTGCACGATGACGTCGCCAGTACTGTAGATAGGATGCTTCGAAAGCAATCAATCTCATCGGAAATAAGGTCCCTAAACGAAGAAGGCGCTATTGTAAGCCAAAAGTCGGTTGAAACGAATAATGTGAAGACTCTCAGCACTTCTGACAATAGCAACGGAAATGGGCATCAGGAATCCCAGGCTAAATTCTTTTCTGAATCTGTCAAGATTACCAGTGTTCTCCCATACGGGGTAAACAGAGGCAGAATCGATCAAATTATAAAAACTCTAAATGCCCCATTAACACTGGTGGGCGACATGAAAATCGCTGATCTTGTTGTCACGACAAAAAACTATCATCGAAGAGGTACACAAGCGTTAAAAACAGCAGAAAGGATGGGGAAACCTGTTTTTGTTCTTCGTAGAAATACAGTTAATCAGATTGAACAATTCGTTAGGGCCATAGTTAGGGAAAGCGAGGGAAGATCAGTCTCTGATGCGGACCGTTCCTTGGCNGTCCTTGAGGCAGAGAAAGCCGCCCTCAGAGTTGGTAAAGGGGAATCAGATATTGAATTGAGGCCCCAGAATTCCCACATCCGAAGACTCCAACATCAAGTCGCCACCCAATTTGGGCTTGAGTCGTCCAGTGTTGGAAGTGAACCTCGACGGCGAGTTGTAATTTACGGAGCATGACTAAATCTGTAACCAACAGAGGTCTCTTTATAGTTTTTGAGGGAGTCGAAGGCAGCGGAAAGAGCACACAATCACATCTCCTTACACGTCAGCTTCATAGAGAAGGAATAAATTGTCTCCATCTCAGAGAGCCGGGTGATACTGAAACCGGTGAAAAAATAAGAGAATGGCTTCAGACTGGCAGTGANCTTGACGGCTATTCAGAATTATTTCTTCTTTCGGCTTCAAGAAGAGCCCTTGTCAAAAACAAAATAATTCCCGCTTTGGCCAATGACCAAGTGGTAGTGCTGGATAGATATACCTACTCCACTCTGGCATATCAGGGATTCGGACGGGGTATAGATATCCAACATATTGATTATGTAAATATGTTGGCAACTGATGATCTTAATCCAGACATTGCATTTCTACTGGATATTAATCCCGAAGACTCTTTCCAAAGAAAACAAAAAGGTACTTTAGACAGGTGGGAACTAGAAAATATCGACTTTCACACGAAAGTTAGAAATGGATACCTAAAAATTTCTGGGAATGATCCGAATCTTTGGACAGTAATTAATGCAAATAAAA
>PAMF01000041.1 GCA_002707185.1 Chloroflexota bacterium
TAAAGCCAAGAACCAATTCCTACAAATATCAAAGCAGAGTAGATGATTATGGGAGTCTCAAACAGGTAGCAGCTTGGTCCACCTAGTACGACCATGATACCTGATAGGGTTAGGTATAGTTTTGGGCTACCGATCTTCAAGGGGAGTATCCCGCCTAGCAAAACTGAGAATACCCCCACTAGTGGCAACAAACCAGTTACGAAGCCTGATTGTGCGGTATTCATACCCCGCATTTCAGTAAAGAAAGTTGGAAGCCACCCGCTGAACGCGGTGTATTGGAATAATACACCCGCATCTGCAGCGAGCAGTAGTATGATGGATCTGCTTGTTAGTGTGTCTTTAATTATCTTAAGAGGCGCTGAGGTGGACAAGTCTTCTGTATAAAATTTGGGTTTACCTAGAATGACCCAAGGCACGCCCCCTATTAGACCAAGTAGTCCATAACCACTTATAGCGAGATCCCATCCAATTACCTCGGTTAACGGAGCCGTGAAAGATACTGAAGATGCGATTCCTAGGCTAAGTGTTGCTGTGTTCAGAGCGTTCATTATCATGAGCTCCCTGCCTCTGAACCATTGGATCAATATTGGCCCAGTAGTAGTTAATATAAGTCCGGTACCGACCCCGTAGAGCATTCGTAAACTTATTAGAGGGATAAATTGGGGTAAGAGAACAGAAAAGGTTAGGGTTCCCATTAGGAACCAACCCAGAGTAAACGAACGGAAAACTCCTAGTTTGATGGCGAGTACTCCACCCAAGAGCCCAAAGCAAGCGGCGATGAGAAGAGGTAGGGAAACAAGTAATCCTGCTTTACTCCTATTTAAATCAAGATCATGAATGATTTCAGGGAGAATCGGTGATATGGAGAACACATTAATACCCACTGTGAAATGGGCACTGAGTATTAATGCAGCTATGACAAACCTATATTGAGGAACAGAGTTAGTTTGAACAGAAGTAGGTATTTGGTTCACTTGATCCCTGCAATTAACCATCTAGAATTTTCATTTAAGGGCTTCCCTAATCTGCTGTTATTACTTGATTGGATAACTTAGATCAGGTCAAGCTATGTTTTCATATTATAAAATCTGAAACTTTGAGAGTAAAACCAGTCTAACCTTGTCAGATCTCGGTAGCAATCCGGTTTTCAGGCTTAATAAGATAAGAATATTTTATATGCCTTCAATTTAACTCACCTTGACTATATTAGATTGCCGGAAGAAACTTTAACTAATTTCTTCGTGTCAAGTTGTATTGGCACTATTTAGGTTCTGAGGACATATTGATGAGCAAATTGCAGCTAACCGCTTCTTTTGGGGATTACAGCCATACTCGGTCTTTAAAGAATGGTACTTCCGTTTCCCCAAGAATAAATTTTGAGCATATTAATATCACCCCGGTTACTAGTATTTTTCGTAGAATGGTCCGTGAGTATGAGTTTGATTTGTCAGAAATGGCTTTGTCTACTTACCTGTGTGCGAGGTCTCACGGAAAGAAATTCAGTGGAATCCCGATTTTTTTGACTCGAAGCTTCTACCATGGTGGGATTGCATATAGCGTCAACTCCGGGATCGAATCGGTAAGCGATTTGAATGGTAGGAGAATTGGGGTTAGGGGTTATACAGTGACACCGGGTGTTTGGACCAGAGGAATGCTACAGACTGTTTACGGAATTGATTTAACCTCTGTTACCTGGGTATTATCTGGAGATGAACATGTCGAAGAATATGAGCCGCCCTCCAATGTTATTTCTTCTGACAACCATAATCTAATCGACATGTTGAGGTCGGGGGAGATTGATGCAGCCATAGGAGTTGGCCCAACCGATGATTCCAATATCATGCCGCTATTTACTAATCCTCATGAGTTGGATAGACGTTGGTTTGAAGATACCGGCATATACCCGATTAGCCATATGCTAGTTATACGAGATGAGCAACTCGATAAAAATCCGTGGATTGCCCAAGAAGTATTTAACTTATTTCTTGAAGCGAAAGAGGAATGTGTCAGGCGTTTAAAGGATCGAGAACACATTTACCCGGAGGATGAGTGGTTAATTAATCTATCAAGCATAGTTGGTTCTGATCCACTACCCTATGGATTAGATAGTTCTCTTGCAACACTAAATACTTTCATCAATTTTAATGTTGAACAAGAAGTTATTCCCGAGGCAGTCAATGTTGATGATATTTTTATACGGGTCAATTAACCGAGCTTGATGAGAGCATAGGAACAACTTTTTGTTACTCGAGTTGTTTCACTAATTTGGCAAATAACAAAAGAGAGATAGAGAAGCAGAGACTAATTGAGGATATGATAGTCATGGTAGTGATCACATCTATCCATTCGACCATTGCGCTGGTAATTAGTACTGCGACAGGAGTGAACCCGTTGTCAAACTGGTAAACGCTAGTGACTCTTCCTCTCAGCTCATCGGGAACTAAGGATTGGACCAATGTTGAATTCCCAACCCGGAACTGAGTTTGGGCAAATCCCATTATCAGAAACATTGCAATAGTGAAAGGAATCCAAGGGATCTGTGCCATCAATAGTATACTAGTCGTTCCGACTACTAAAGATAATATTACGGTTCTCCCCGTTCCCAGTTGGAAGCCTACCGAAGCTATTACTAGGGTTGAAATTACACCTCCAACGCCCATTACCGATAGCAGCAATCCACCCATTCCTTCACTTCTTCCGAGGGCATCAGTGACGAAGATGGGCATGATAAATACCAAGGGCTGGAAAACGAAATTGGGTATAATGGTCATTACAATTAAATGCAAGATAACCCTATTTTTCCAGATATAAACTAACCCTTCTTTCATGTTGTTCCAGATCGATTCTTCTCGAGCAGTGGATTTGGTCTGGTAGGGAGTTCTCATTAAAAACATCAGTACTATTACGCAAGAATAAGATCCAGCTTCTATAAAGAAATTCCAGCTGAATCCACCTAATAGCTCGATCAATACGCCACCCAATGCTGGTCCCAACAAGCGTGTGCCCGTTCGTGTAGTGGCATTTAAAGCCATAGCGTTTCGCAAGACTGACTTAGGGACAACGTTTGGTATCAAAGCTTGTCTTACCGGTCGCATTAACGTGTGAAGTATCCCGGTAATTATCACGTAGGCAAACAGATGCCAGGTTTTTAATGTGCTGTCACTGGTGTATCCACTGCTGAAATCGGTTGAGGCTACCAGTATCGCGAATACTATAGCGGATGCGGCTAACCCAATTTGTGTGCAAGCTATAAGATACCTGCGGTTTACCCGGTCTGCTAAAACTCCGGCCCATGGGCCTAGTAGTAAAATAGGTAGGCTACGAATCCCAACTACGGTGCCGGTGAGTAAGGCGTTACCACCAGTCATTCGCAGCATTAGCCACCCAACTGTTAGGATTTGAAGCCAATCTGCGGTATTAATTAAAAGGTTACCTGCCCACAAAAACTGATAGTTTCGGTATGTAAGAGATTCGAAGGTCCTGTGCCAACCCGTAGGAGCAGCTTGGGTTACGTCAGTCGATAGATTATTTGATCCGCCTGTATACGGATCATCGTTAGATGAACTATTCGGAGTTGTCAATTTGTTGTTCCAAAATATGGGTTATCTGAGTGATTGCTAAGCTTTCGATCGAATAATGTGATTGATAATCTACTTGTATCATGGTTGAGGGGTGCCTCGTTGCTTAGCTAAGGGAGTAATAAGAGCGAGTAAAATTAGTAATACTATGCCTATCCCTGCATTCAACCCAATGGCTAACGTTATCCCGAATGCGCTTGCTATAGTCCCGATTTCGTAACCACCGATTAGATGGCCTGTTCCGTTAACTAGTCCTTGTGCCCCTTGGGTTCTCCCTCTAAGTTCTTGATGAGATGCCAGTAGGACTATAGTTGCCTGCATAGTACTAAAACCGGCTTGTCCCCATCCACCCACTAATAAAAGTGCGAATGATATAAGAAACCATGGAGACCACGCTACCAATGTTACTGCAATAGCTATGACCAGAGCGCCGCCNACGAANAGNANTCCATGNCTGNTGANNTTTCTTTTCATTGCAATCATAGACGCTCCAATCAGATTTCCTATCCCGTCCGCTGAGCCCAGTATCCCCCCTAATACCGTGCTTACCGACAATACGTCACTCGCAATTACAGGTATGAAGTATTGGATTGGAAATACTAAACCGTTCATTACTAACGAGATTAATAAAACTCCTAGTACCATGCGATTTTTAANCGAATATCTGATGCCTTGTACCAAACTCTCCCTGATTGGGAGATTTAGCCGTTCATCTTTACTGCGAGTTGGCAGCCGTAGTTTTATCATTAAAACCAGGGCTAATATGTCTAATAGGGCTATAAAAGCATAGGCTCCAATGAAACCAGTAAGTGCTATTAATACGCCACCCAGTACGGGCCCAATGATTTTACCGGCGTTATTATTGATGGTCTCCAGCGACATAGCATTGGCAAGACGAACTTCTCCTGATAAATCTAGTATTGCGGTTCGTCTGGATGGGTCGTCCATTACCTTGGCTATTCCTTGGAACAGGATCGTTCCGAAAATAAACCAATGCCCTATGGTGCCAGTTACTATAGTCACTAAGATCAAGATGGCTGATAGCAGGTATGCTGAATGTACTACTACCAATATCAGTCGGCGATTAAAACGATCGGCAATGTGTCCGGCGAATAACGATAATACGGGTCTGGGTCCATTGAGGAATACTGAAATCAATCCTACGTGGAAAGCGGAACCAGTTAATTTCAGAATTAAATANCCCAATACCAGGAGTTCCATACGTCTGGACATTTCATGNATGGATTTNGAGATCCACAGGATTAGAAAATCGCGTTCACCTAAAAGTGATAAGGCAGGCANTCGTCTAATGTTTAGTCAAATATGTTAGTCCTTAACCTCGGTCAACCTCTTNAAATATATNGTTATCAACTCTAGATTTACTATGTGGAATNAAGGANANTCGNATATCTTTGGATTATGGGGATAGTCTTGAGAAGTCGGTATTCTCCCTATTTGCGCACGCTTTTGGCCCTTGTCTATGGTAGTTTTTGTAAAAGTGGCTCCGTGATGGGAGACTGAATTCATAGGGAGCTATTTGGCCCATTCTATCCATTTCTTCTCNAGGGTTTCGGCAATTTTCACATGTTCCTTNCCCAGTCCTGATATTGATTCCAAGTCTAGATGGTCTGAATTTTTCTCTAATTGAAGTTCTATTTCCTTTAATCGAGATTCGAGCTCGTCAATTTCTCTCTCTAGGTCGGCTGTTCGGGGTCTTGGAGGTGTTCTTTTGGGTGGATTAGCAGTATTTCGATACCTGNCTTTAGATGTTTGAGATGNTTTTATTGTATCTTCTTTATGTTCAAGGTCTAGTTCGTCAAATGAGCCATCAAAAATTCTCAGCTTTTTATTTTCAATGGTCCAAATCTGTTGAGATAATAATGACAGTAAATGCCTGTCGTGAGACACGAATAATATTGTCCCTTCGTAAGCAAGCAGCACTTGCTCTAGGGCTTCCCGAGTAGCTATATCTAGATGTGTAGTTGGTTCATCCATAACTAGGAAATTAGGTTGGTTAATCAACAATCTTGCCAAAGCCAATCGGCTTCGTTCGCCTCCGCTTAGTTCATTAACTGTCTGGAATACGTCGTCACCACGGAACAAAAATCTGGCTAAATATGGGCGAACTGCGTCTAGTGGTATATTTTTAGCGGTAAGCAAAGACTCGTAGACGGAAGCTTCCTCTGGTCCGGGATCCGATTGTTGGCAGAAGTAGCCTAGGTCTACTTTTGAGTCTAAAGTAACGCTGCCGGTGAATTCTGGTATGGCTCCCAAGATTGTTTGTAGGAATGTCGTTTTACCGCTACCGTTATCCCCTATTATGGCGGTTCGGCTCCCTCTTTGTAATTGGAGATCAGGGATGTCCAGCAATATCTTGGAATCTGATTCCGTAGCGAACCCAATCTTGAGNTTTTCAGTTTTGAGTATTGTCTGGGAAGTCCGGTTAATTGAGATTCCGTTAATGTTTATTTCTGTGTCCCTATCTACGTTTTCTAGTCGTTCTAGTCTCTCAAGCCTCCTAGCTCTACCTTTAGCCTCGGCAGCCCTTTGCCCAGCTTTGTATTTCCTTATGAAAGCTTCTTCCTTGGCTATGAATTCCTGTTGGCGTTCATAACTTCGCTTTTGCCAAAGAGCCTGCTCTCCTTTTAGGACTCGGTACTTGGAATAATTGCCGATATAGGTATTTAATTTTTCGTGGTCTAACTCCCAGATGTTAGTTACAACTTTATCTAGGAAATGTCGATCGTGAGAAACTACTATGAAGGCACTCGAATAATGGTTGAGTAATCGCTCTAGCCAGGACAATCCCTTAAGATCTAAATAGTTAGTTGGCTCGTCTAAGATCAATAAATCTGGGTTAGCCAAAAGGGCTTTAGCCAATGCTGCTCTGGTGCGTTCTCCCCCGCTAGCTAGATGAGCTGGGTTATCTAACGTGTCTGGGGATAATCCAATGCCGGTTACCATGCGATCTAATGCGTTTAAATATGAATAGCCTCCCTGGCTATCATACCGTTCAATTAGTGAAGCGTATTCTGTTTCTAAAATGTCTTTAGACGAGGGTGAAGAATTAGAGAGTTTGGCCAGACAATCTTCTATTTCGGATTCCAAGGATGTTAATTCTGAAAAGGCAGTTTTAATTTCATCGCGCAGAGTCTTGCTGGTTGATAGGGGAGCGATTTGAGGCACATACCCAATCTTGATGTTCTCGGGTAAATAAATCTTGCCTGAGTCCGGTGGGATGTCGCCTATAATCATTCGGATTAAAGAAGTTTTGCCCGCGCCATTAGGTCCAACCATTCCTATTCTGGCTTTTTCAGCCACATCAAGGCTGATCCCCGAATAAATCAGGGAATCACTATATGAGAGGGACAATTTTGAGGCCGATAAAATTGGCATTTATTGACGTTTTACCCAGTTAAAATTTGAATGTAATAAATCCGAGAATCGATCTGTAATTAGTTAGCCGGTATTGTATGTATATCCGTCAGTGTAGCTTATTTCAACAGACTATTCTTTTAATAATGGTCTCCATTTATTTGAATAAATCTTTATTAACCTTATCGTGGATCAAATTTTCTATCTTCAGATCGTTAATTACCGGTTTATCTAATAGCTCACTCAAGGACATTGGATGTTCTAGAGAAGGAAGGTCAATATCAGTTAAATTTCCCATTAATGCATTGAAGTCGGTCTTTGCGATCGTAATATCGGAGATTGAGATTTCTGACCAGGGTATTTCTCCGTCGTGGACTAGTTCCCATGATTTCTTTGCTGCTATTCGTTCTAAGAGCGCACTTTTAGCCATCCAATCTATGTCTAAACATTCGTTGATTTTTTGTTCATCTGCGGATGTACACGATTCGTAAAAGTTTATTAGACCTTGGTGTATGGACATTAAATAATGTTTCGGGAAATCAAACGCTTGAAAAAGGGCGTTTGACTGTATCTCAGTGGGATTAACTTGGGATCCCTCGTCACTGATTTGGAACAAAAGTCCGGAATGTTCGTAATCTAGCATTGATCCGGGAACACGGGCTATTGGATCTCCATTTATCACTATTCGATAGCTGTTTGGAGCAATCTCTTCGTGAGCCACACGGAAATCAGATAAACCGACTCGAGGGGATCCGTATGTATAGAGGTTTACGGATCTTTGTTGATTGGCCGCTATGTCGAAACTAGCTAATGTTGCTAAAGCCCCACCGAGGCTATGTCCAGTGATATATATTTCTTTATCCGGATTCTCATCGACGTGTTTAATTATCTGGTCTCGGTACCTAAGGTATTCATTGTGAAAACCTGCATGCACACGAATCTTGTTAAACCTTTCAAACTGTGGAGATCCTTCATCTATGAATTCTATTTCTTTAGCATAAGCTTTGAGATCCGTAAGTACATTAAGCGTAGTTCCCCATCCGTCATCTGAAGTAGTAGATCTAAAAACTATGACTATATTCTTGTCTCTCGTGGCTACGTAAGCTTGCCCGCCGCTCATGGGTGGCTGTTCGACACCCCAAAACTCCCTTGCGTCGGAATCATGGTCCGCACCACGGATTACTTCGCCGACCAGGGTGAAGTCGTTTCGGGAAAGGGTCTCTTGGATATTCAGTGGATTGTCCAAAACCCAGACCGAATGTTTGAACAGAGCCATAGCTTCGGTTGCAAATTGGGTTTGAAATGGATGGTTAGGGTTAAGCTGATTTATGTTGTTATTAATTGGCTCACTAGTTGGGGTGGTGTCGACGAGATTGGGAGAAGTAGGATGAGGAGATGGGGAATCATAAGTTGAAGCGCCGCATGCACAAAACGCAAATAAAGAAAAGATTAGAACGAAACTACGAACCGTTCTATAACTTAGGCATGGGGTAACAAGGGACATCGGTTTTGAATGGACCTCTTTCGCGTTTGGTTTAGAGCATGGCCGGTATTATACCTCCCATTTGGAGGATAGGGGTACGTTTTCATTAACGGACAAGCTACTGATTTCTAAGACTACATATATGACGTGAAATTCTTATCGACAAATGGCAGACGTTCGGGTCTAGTTGATCCGAATGTTTGTTGTCTGGGAATGTTTGGGTCAGTTTGTTTTATCTTGGGTTATAATGNNCTTAGAAACGCNGGCATAAATTAAGCAGTTTATTTGATAGGAGTCTCCTACCATGATCGAACAGGAACGGTTAGTAGCATCATTCTGCGAGNTGGTTCAGATAGACAGTCCATCTGACGAAGAAGAGGATATGGCAATACATCTGACGGATCGGTTGGATCGGTTGGGATTTACTGTTGTTAGGGATGCCCATGGGAATGTCATAGCATCCGAAGAAGGGCAAGACCCTCTATTGCTTTCAGCTCATATGGATACNGTTGAGCCAGGGAGAGGAATTAATCCCATAATCAAAGGNGATCGTATTACTTCAGACGGAACTACGATTTTAGGCGGAGATTGTAAGGCGGGCGTAGCGGCTATAATGGANGGCCTTGAATCTGTAGCTGAAAACGGGATATCTAGACGTCCGTTACAGGTGGTTTTTACTCGCGGAGAAGAAATCGGTTTGGTAGGTGCCACCAATTTAGATTATTCACTTATCAATGCAAAAGAAGCAGTAGTGTTTGATGGTAATGGACCGGTTAACACCATCACAGGTGCAAGTCCTACCTATATGAGATTCGATGTTACCGTTAAAGGGAGAGCTGCTCATGCAGGGGTGGAACCCGAGAAAGGNTTGTCTGCTATTCGTATCGCCAGTGAGATAATTAATGATCTCCCAAACGGTCGGTTGGACGAGGAAACAACGTTTAACGTGGGTCTGATTTCCGGAGGATCCGTTCGAAATGCAGTGCCGGCGGAAGCCACGTTCGGGGGTGAATGGCGAAGTAGGAATACTGAGACATTGGATTCTATTAAGATACAGCTGGTGGCTACCTTAGATAGGGCCCGAGAGAGGTACAAAGAGGCTCAAATAGAGGAAGACCTGGAAGTAATGTTTCAAATGTATAATCTGGATCCTGACGAGCAGATAGTGCAACTTGTAACTAGAGTTATGAGAGACATGGCGTTAGAACCGGATATCCGGCCGTCNGGTGGTGGTACGGACGGTAACGTGATGCGTCTTCACGGGATTGAAAGTGTCGTCGTTGGNATGTCTACAAATGAAATGCACACTGTAGATGAATACGTAGTTATTCCGGACTTAGTCAACACGGCTAAATTTTGTCAGCAAGTGATTTGTTTCGCTCACTAGATATTAGTGCCCGATAATAGGTAATTTCTAAGTCAATTTTGGTGCATTCGTTATAGCTTCAAATTGGCTGCCAAATTCACGGAGTTGCCAAGCCCGCACCTCTGGCTCAGTGATAGTTGTATTGACTTCGTATCTATTGGATGGACAGGAAGACCAGCGTTCAAGGCTTATGGTAGGCCATAAGAGCGGGGGGTCCAGCCCAAGATCTGCTCCTAGATCCGTTCTCCATTGTTTAAACCGTTGAAGCCTAAGTTTAGATTCTTTGGTCCAGAATATCCCTCTTCTCTCCCGAGGAGGCCGGTGATATTCGGGCCCATTTAACCCTTTTGAGANAGCTTGCCGAAATAAATCGCCAAATTTCCTTTCTGAAATGGGGGGAATGCCGTTCAATGGATCCAAATCCTTTGTTNATGGATCACAGGTAGTAACCACAATGTTTAGCAATGAATCATTGGATAGGACTCGAGATGGAGGGCAATCTATTTTAGCCGCGAGGCTATCCCGAACCATGAATAGTTCCTTTAATATAGCCAAACCTCTCGGATGGAGTTTGTCACTACCTTTAACCTTCAAGAATGATATTTCTGGAGGATTGGGAGGAGAGTATNTGGTTCCCTCCAAACGTTCACATTCTTCCTTGACCCANTCTAATCTACCCAGNTGTCTTAAATCGTTTTTCAATTTTCGAGCCATAGCTAAAAGGTGGATNACATCGTTCGCAGCGTAATCTAGCGCTGGATCGCTTATGGGTCGTTTNCTCCAATCAGAAGTTTGTAATCTACGNTTTTTAGGGATGGATATATTNAGTGTATCCTCTAAGACGGATGCAAGGTTCGGTGTGNTAGATCCGATAAATTTNGCCGCAACATGGGTGTCGAATAAATTGTTGATACGGAATCCATAGTCTCGATCCAATGATCTGAGGTCATAATCACTACCGTGAAGTACTTTCACAATGTCTGGGTTAGATAAAATCGAACCTAACTTCGCTAGATTAATTATTTTAAGGGGATCTATGATGAATGTATCTTGTCGTGTACCTATTTGTATGAGACAAGTACGCTCACGATAGCAATATAAGCTATTAGATTCTGTATCTATAGCCAGTTCGGGCTCGTCACTTAATGTAGACGATAATTCATCCCATGCAAATTGATCTTCTATTAAAAATATTTCTGCCAACGCCCGGCTCCAACGTTATTTGACATAACAATCATGCTGAATACTAGACGATGAAATTATATCAAACGCATCCAACACTTTTAATCGAAATTATTAGTGGATTATCAGTATCTTTGCTACGATAAAAGCGGATGCTATACTCAAGTTGCGATTCTCATTAGAATAATATTCCAGAAAATGGTTGTCAGACTAAAAATTAATAGATGAGGCTTTTTATGAATGGAGCTGAATTAAAAGCTACTTTGAAATCCGGTGGCAGGGTATTTGGTACTATGTTGAGCTTGAGTCGTAATCCCAAGTGGATACCTGAGCTAGCTAACGTAGGGTTAGATTATGTAGTTATAGACACCGAACACGGTGCCAGGAGTCGGGGTGAGTTGGCAGATTTTTTGACCACTCTTAATACTACAGGAGTTGTGCCAATAGTTAGGATACCCATTCCGGATTCCCACTATGTGACTATGATAGTGGATGCAGGAGCCCAAGGGATTTTGGCCCCCTATTGTGAGACGGTTGAGGAAGTGAAGGAAGTAATAGGTGCTGCTAAATGGAGACCATTAAAGGGAGATGCCGTACGGCGGGTAGTGGATACGGGAGAACACATAAGCGAAGATACCAGAGCCTATTTAGAAGAACGCAACAAAAATAGCGTGGTTATCATTGGTATAGAGAGTGTCCGTGCAGTTAACAATCTAGAAGAAATATTGAAAGTTGAAGGTATCGATGGTATTTTCGTTGGACCCAATGACATGAGCATTTCGTTGGGTATTCCTGATCAATATGATAAACCAGAATATAAAGATACTGTTAAAAAAGTTATTGATACCTCTGAGGCTCATGGTATTCCGGTATTGGTTCATCATCAGACGGCGGATCTATCTAGTTACTGGATAGAGCAAGGGGCACGTTTCGTGCTACATACTACTGATAGACGCATATTAGCTGAGGGGTATAGATCGGATTTTAAACGCTTGCGAGATGTTGCTAAAGGGTTGGAATAATTTGAACCTAGTACAGTGGCGGATGTATTGATGCTCTAGGAACTGTTCCAGCGCTCTCGGAGACTTTCAACATATACTTTGTCGTAATCTCCATGGTGGCCGGATTTAAGATTATCAACAAGTTCTTCGGCCCACAGGTAATCCACATCTGCCCATTGGATGGGATAAGGAGTTTGATCAAAGAAACCGGTGATGGCTTGATTGGGATTGCCAGCCTCCATGTAGCCCATCATTTGGAAATTGTCATAAATGTTTCCTGATGCCGATATAAATTGGCCTTTCATTGCGGCCAAAATAATGAATTTAGGCATGGGTAATCCCTTGGTTATTGTTTGAGGATCTTATTTAGATAATATATGGACTGTGGTCACATCTCCCGCCCCGGAACACTGTGCCAATCCTATCTTGGGTCCCGAAGATGGAGATCCGTGGCGTCCATTTACCTGCCGGTCTCCTGCTTCCTGACGAAGCTGTGTGACAGTTTCGTGTATCATCCGTATGCCAGTTGCACCGAAAGGATGGCCCATAGCTAAAAGACCACCATCCGTGTTGGTGGGTATATCGCCGTTTAACGCGGTACGGCCAGATTCAGTCGCTTTCCAGGCATCACCTTTTTCTATGATGTGAAGAGATTCCAACTGCTGAAGTTCGCCTATAGTGGATGCGTCGTGTACTTGTACTAAATCAACTTCCTCGGGTTTTATGTTGCTGCTTTGGTACGCTTCTATGGCGGCTGGTTCTGTACGGTAAGGACTGAATGCAGAGTGGTCGCTACCTCTCCCATTATAATTTCCTGACCGCAAAACGGCAGCAGATATGGTAATAGACCTCTCTTCATCGATACCATATTTCTTTAGAGACTCTTTTGCACAAAGCACTGCAGCTGCAGATCCTTCACTAGTAGGGCAGCATTGGAATAAAGTTAAAGGATCTGCTATAAGCCTGGACTCTAATACCTCTTCAATCGTATAAATTTCGTTTCGGTGAGCAAATGGATTTAACGTAGCGTTTTGACGGGCTTTTACTGCTACCTGTGCGAGGGAACGATCCGTTGCTCCTGTTTCTTCCATGTACCTTCTCATTCGGAGAGCGTATCCTGCCATCATGTGATCTGATCCGATATATCTCTCAGGGCTTTCTGACGCAGTTACTGTGACTGGTCCACTTGGAACTTTTTCTGCTCCGAATGCTAATGCCAAATCGAACATTCCAGTAGTTACTCCCCAGTATGCTTGCCAGAAAGCAGTTGAACCACTTGAACATGCGTTTTCTACATTTATGATTGGTATTCCCGTTAATCCTAAGGCTGATAATGCTGTTTCACCTATCGACATTCCTTGATAATATACGTGGCCAAAATATGCTACAGGAATATCTGACCATTTGATGCCGCCATCTACCAGAGCTTCCGTTACGGCATCCCGTGCCAGAGATGCCAGATCTCGCTCCGGGAATCTGCCGAACGGGTGTAATCCTACTCCCGCTACAACAACTTCTCTTCCAGGTTTAAACTGAACCATAAAAAACGCCCTCTTAATTAGTCGTGATATCTACACTATAATTTGTCATGAACTAGGTTTCCATTTATATACAGATATTACCCTGTTATTTTCAGGAATAGGGACTAACTCTATAGCGAGGTCCATTTGCATGCCTATCTTAATGTCACTATATGCGCATTCAATGACCTCTGCTAGAACATGTGGCCCCTCTGGTAGTTCGACTTCTCCGAGCGTATAGGGTACTCTGCCGGGCCACTCTCGAGGCGGTACTCTAACTACGGTATAACTATAGAGTGTACCCTGTTTATCTAGTTGGATGGGCTCAAGATCGTTTGAAGTACATGATTGACAAAAAGTTGCTAATCCAAACACTGATACGTTGCAAGATTTGCACCGATGACCCCGTAATACTCCTTGAGTCCCAGTATTGTCAGTGAGTTCGAGTCTGCTTGGATCGACAGATTGTGCTATTCCTGTTGTATTATTCGCCATGTGCAATCCCATGAAATTAATGTTTAATTAAGGGTAGTTGTTTAAGACATCTGGGTCAGGTTAAGCTAGCACTCAAAGTGTGTCAACCGAGATAAAGTTCTATTGACCCGGTCCTTGGCTCATGATAATTTGGCCACATTGAACGTCGGTCGCCCTATATGATCTCATAGGGAACGAAATCCTAAATAACTGCTATTAAAGGATCTTAGATGAACGGATATAAGAGTCAACCTTGGAACATGTCGATTGGGGAGTTTTTTAGGAATGCAGTTAAGGAAAACTCCACGGGAGTGTTTATTGAGATCTCGGGGAAAAAAATTACCTATCAGGAATGTTTTGATCGGTCATTGCAAACCGCGGCTATGTTCAGGGAATTTGGCATCACTAAGGGGGACAGAGTAGCTTTATTTTTGCCCAACTGTCCTGAATTTCTATATTGTTGGTTTGGGTTATCTATGATAGGCGCGATCAGTGTACCGATTAACACTGCTTACAAAAAGGATGAGACTTTTTACATTCTGGATAACTCAGATGCATCAGCCTTCGTAGCCCATCAAACCCTTTTATCTGTTGCGGTTCCGGCGGGACAAATGTCGAAAAATCTGAAAGCCCAGTTGTACGTCCTAGATGGAAATGTTGGTGGATTAGAAACAACTACGAACATGAAGGATTGGAAGGAATTTTACGAATGTTGGGATTCCCAACCATCTGAGGATCTTGATAATACTGTGTTACCAGATGACATTTCTATGTTGGTTTATACATCGGGCACTACCGGAAACCCGAAAGGGGTTCAGGTGACTCATCTGATGTATGTGGCCGCTGGGCAAGGATTTGCTTATTGGACTCACGCGACGTCACGCGACAGATTTTTTACATGTCTTCCATATTTCCATGCTAACGCACAATATTATTCAACTATGGGAACCATGGCTGCAGGGGCCACTTTGATTGTAGAGAGTAGGTTTAGTGCCTCCCGTTTTTGGTCTCAGGTTAAAGAATCCCGAGCGACGGTTGTTAATTTTATTGGCATGATGATGCCGGTACTTTCAAAGCAACCTTCATCTCATGATGACAGAGAAAACGAAGTTCGCTTGTTTTATGGATCACCAGCTTTCTCCAAAGAATTTTTAGAGGAGTTCCAGGAACGATTCGGGACTCAAATTATTGTTGGATTTGGGATGACCGAGACGTGTTATGGAACCATAGAGGAATTGGGAGATTTCAGACGGTCCAATTCATCCGGATTACCCAGAAAACATCCGGATGAGGGTTTTGTGAATCAGTTGAAAATTGCTGATGAACTAGGGAATGCTCTGCCTACGGGGCAAGTTGGTGAGATATCCATCAAGAACCCTGCTATTACCCCTGGATATTGGCGAAATGAAGAACAATCTAGATTATCTCTACGTGATGGATGGCTTTACACTGGAGATCTTGGCTGGTTAGATGAGGACGGGTACTTATATTTTGTAGACCGGAAGAAGGATGTTATAAGACGTAGAGGAGAAAACATATCTTCTCAGGAAGTAGAGGACGTAATTAAACGGCACGCATCAGTGCTAGATTGCGCCGTAATCGCGGTCCCTTCAGAGTTAGGTGAAGATGAAGTGAAAGCATACGTGTTGCCTAGAGATGGGATCAAACTTCAACCAGAGGATATTATCTATTGGTGTGCCGATAATCTAGCTTATTTTAAATGCCCTCGTTACATAGAGTTAAGAGAAGATCTTCCTAGAACACCCAGTCTGAGGGTTCGGAAGGATGTGTTAAGGCAAGAACGAGATGACTTGGTTCAGGGGTGTTTCGACAGGGAGCAGGCAGGGATAGTTATCAGGTAGCGACTATATGATCTTGAGCTTACCGCGATTATATTAGTAATCGGAACAAAGAAACACTGTATGAGGGGTATCATTGTGGAAAGAAAATTTTGGCTCTTTAAATCTGAACCCACTGCGTACTCTCTTGACGATTTATTCAATGAGGATGATCAGACTGCAGAATGGGATGGAGTTCGGAATTATCAAGTCCGCAATTTTATGCGAGATGAGATGAAAGTGGGGGATTTTGTTTTATTTTATCACAGCAATGCGAAGCCTACTGCTGTGGTGGGTACTGCGACTATAGTAGGGGAATCCTACCCTGATGTTACAGCCTGGGATTCTAATGCAAAATATTACGACCCCAAGGCTTCACCTGATAACCCAATTTGGCTGGTCGTAGACATCAAAGCAAACACCAAGTTTTCGAGGCCAGTAACCCTGGCGGAGATAAAAGGGAATCCAGTGTTTGCTGATATGTTACTAATACGAAAAGGTATGAGACTTTCGGTTCAACCCGTTAGCCAGATTGACTACGACCGTATTGTCGAACTAGGCGGCTAGTCAGTCTAAGTATATATCATCCATTCCAAGAGGTTCTCATCTGGATCACGGGCGTACATGCTCACAGCAGGGAGTATTCCGTTTTTGCGTGCGCCTTTTCTAGCCCCTGGCCCACGGATCACTTCGACCCCTGAATCGCTTAACATTTTTTGACATTCTTCCACGCTGCCTTCCCAAACAAAACAAATATCTGTGCAACCCGGGACTGCTGTTGGTCCCTTGTAGGAAGCAGTGTAACCCTCAGGGTGGACGTTGATTTTGGAATCACCTATTTGTATAGAGAAAATATTAGCTGTACCAGAACGCCACTCTGCCTCGTCGTTAATTGTGAACCCAAGTTTCTTATAAAACTGGATGAGGCGTTCTGCGTTTGCTGTGGGCATTGCTATGTGATCAATTCCTACAGTGGTCATCCTTATATATGCTCCTCGTAAATTATTTGTGATCGGTAGGTGGATAGTTAAGATTTCAGTTTACCGGGATATCGACCCGATTTTGGGAATCTACTTTATTTAAGAACTCGACAATTAAGTTACCCGTTATCATTGGTTCGTTTGAAAGCAGACCATGCCCAGCGTTAGGAATTACAACAAATTCGGATTGAGCTATGGATGAATGCAGTTGAAGACCGCATTCGAGCGGGATACGATTATCCCGATCACCGTGCATTATTAAAGTGGGAACAGATATCGCTTCTAACCTACGTTCTAAAGAATCTTTTATGTCCAAATAACTTCGTATTGTATTAGCTAACGCCCTGTTTTGGGATATCTCTTGTTGGCTCGAGGAGATGGACTGATCTGTATTTAGATTTAGAGCGGAGCTCTCCATATTCTGGATTGTTGACAGAACGCGTTCCAATTCTGTTTTCCTAACTTGACGTTGGGTTTCTTGATGATAGGACATGGTATTTACTAGTAACAAGCTTTGCGTCATTTCAGGGTGTTCCAGTGCAAATTGCATAGCTATAGGCCCGCCGGCTGAAGAACCTAGTACATGAACTCGGCTTATACCTAAATGGCCTAATAGTTGATGAGCATCTGTAGAGTAATTGGCTAACGAGTACCCATATTCGGGGGTCTCCGATTTTCCTGCTGAACGGCGATCGTAGAATACTACTTGGTGCCGCTCAGAGAGCCGTAGGCTATGGTGTCGCTTAATAGAAGCTGATCCCTCTCCTCCGCCTAACCCTCCATGTATCATGAGCAACGGAGATCCATTCCCCTGTGTTTCATAATGCATTCGGTATCCATTGATGAGAGATACAGACATACACCCTCACAATTCGATTTCTGTTATGTGAAAATGACTCTACACCCGTACTGTGAGTATGACAACTTGAATGTATACCGATCCTCTTTCATCCCTACTGATTATCCTATTCTATTTCCTTGACAACCTGTTACAGCGAACCCTACAATCCGAAATAGTGTAGCGGTAACGATGTATATGTAATGTTGTTACTGGTACGCGACAAAGATCCTTACTGTGAAAGGAGAAATTTATGTATCGTTGGCCAAAAGTTAGCTACAAAGAAGAAGGCCTCCGGGAAGGTATGCAGATCGAAGACGCACATATCAGCGTTGACGATAAGGTTAGCCTGCTTGATGCTCTTTCTGAGACTGGTTTAGAACAAATAGTCGTTGGGTCATTTGTCAGTCCGAAATGGACTCCTCAGATGGAAAGAATTGACGAAATAGTTACGAAGTTCAATCCAAAGCCTGGTGTGACATATACAGCTTTGGCCCTTAATTCCCGGGGGGTAGAGCGTGCACGGGCTTATTCTCCTCCTCTAACTATTGAAAGAGATTCCTTCCCCCGATTAACCTGCCACATGTGTGATGTATTCGTTAGACGTAATACCAATCGGTCACAAATGCAGGAAATGGAACGATGGCCGCAAATAGTTGCCCAGGCTCAAGAGTTAAATATCAAAGAGGCTGGGATAGGTTGTAACGCAAGCTGGGGCTCGAACTTCTTGGGAGAGTTCCAGGTTGATAGCCTAATGACTCTCTTAGAGAAAGAACACAATATGTGGGACGAAGTGGGAATCAAAGTTGCCAGTGTTGCCATGGGGGACCCGATGAGCCACTGTACACCTGCTAAGGTAGAAGAAAGTTTGTATCGAGTCAAGGAGAAATGGCCAGAGATTAAGCATTTCAGATTGCACCTTCACAACGGCAGAAATATGGCCATTGCATCTGCTTATGCCGCAATGCGAACTCTGGAACCCGAAGACACTTTAGAACTTGATGGTACCATCGGTGGATTTGGGGGCTGCCCGTACTGTGGAAATGGACGTGCAACAGGGATGGCCCCTACTGAAGATTTGCTTCATATGATGGAAGATATGGGCATACCAACCGGGGTAGATATTGATAAGCTGATCGACTGTGTTTGGATGGCTGAAGGTATCATGGGGCGAGAGCTATTTGGGCATGTTTCCAAGGCCGGTCCTAGGCCCAAACACCTTGAACAACTATATGATATTGATATGCCTTTCGTAGAGACATTGGAACAAGCTACTCACTTCAAAAAGGGTCCGCAGCAATACGAAGGTGGAATTTATCCATACCAGGAACCTATCACTAGTCCGTACCGGGATCGAGTTGAAAAAGGACAGCCTAATTATGATCCTGCTAATGGGGATTATCCCTGGAAGCAAGATTGGTTCCCGTCGAAATAATTAGAATAATTAGGTCCCTGAAAACAACCGGCACCTTATGCATTAAGTGCCGGTTGTTATTTTCCGAAGATAGGAATTTACAAATATGGAGTTGGGATAATGACTATGAGTCCTGTTGACCCCAATCGAGTGCTTTTAACGGGCGAGAATTCATTCATCAGGCTATCTGAATCCGATGGAAGTCCGCATCTTACAAGGGTCAGCCATTGGAGAATCTTATTATCGCCGCAAGGCCCGGGCCACGTTCTATTTTTTAAAAGCGACGTGGTAGGTGATGAAATAATAATTTATTCCGATAACATAGGTCTTACTAGGTGGCTTCAGGGAGAAATAGAGTCAGTTTTGTTCCCAGAATTTGCTGATCAGCAAATTCCAGTTATAGATGCAGAGTTTACTAAAGTGGGAGACGGTAAATCGTTTTGGATTGAAAAGATAACCAGTGATGAAGATAGCATATCTTTAGCATGGCATGATTTCCTAGAACCTTTTATGCTAACTGTAGAAGCAGGGTCTAACCCGAACAGGCCTCATGGCGTTTATAGCTGCTTTATACCCGCTCAACAGGCCCAAGTAACTTTTAATGGGTTGGTCGCTGAGGGTAAAGTGTTTTTAGAGCCTCGAGGTGACAGACAAAGTAGTGGGGCTTGTCTCGCTTGGTCGGAGACATGGGTGCGTCCCTAAGGGTTACTAATCGATAATGATGTTATCTTAGGACGTTCAGTCTTCTCGACAGCTTAATGCAGGTGACTCTAATTATGAATGTCAAGAGCCACTGGAGGATAGCCATGTTTCAATTATTAATTGGTCCCGAGGGAAGGCTAAAGTCGGAAGATTATCTGGAGAATAGAATCCTAATTCCAACGCTTCCGGTCCTGCCTTAAGGCGTCCTCCTGTTTCAGTTGCCGTATACGCTGCAACTAGTACTGGATTTCCCTGTTCAGAGAATAGCCCTAATAATTTATCTGTTTTGACCTTTAAGCCAGTTTCTTCTAAAACCTCCCGGGCTGCAGCATTTTCGACTATTTCGCCTCTGTCTACATAGCCTCCTGGCAAGCTCCAGAGCCCATATCCCACCTGTACGGCGCGTTTTATAATCAATATGTGATTATCACGTTCTATTAAAGCAGTTGCTACGATCTTAGGATCGTAATAAATTACGCGTTCACATTCAGGACACACAGGGTGATCTTTCCCTTCAATAATCCGAATTTCCAGTAAAATCCCGCAACCCGGACAATATTTATCATGCATTCTTTCTCTCCAAACCGGGAGCTAAAGCTCCGTTATAAGAATGGATATACATTTCACATATAACTTGCTGTTACAAAAGACCGGTATCATCTAAAAACGGTATCAACAAGGCTTCTTATAAGAGAGAGTTGGCCGCTATAACACAGAGTTTTTAAATCCCTATAAGTCTATCCACGTCATCTTTCATAGGCATAGAATCTTGTGCACCTGTCTTCGTTACAGCTAAGGCTCCCGCTGCAGATGCGATTTCTACACATGATCTCAAATCTAGCCCTGCTCCTAAACCCACCGCAAGAGCGCCGTTGAAAGCATCACCTGCTCCTACCGAATCGACTGCATTTACGTTAAATGGGCTAATAAATCCTGAATCTCCTTCAGTCGTAAAATATGATCCTGCAGATCCGAGTTTTATAACTACTGCGGTTGGGCCCATTTGGAGTAGCTTCATTGAGGCTTCTACTGCATCCGATTGATTTTTGATAGAAAACCCTACTAGGGCCTCAGCCTCGGTTTCATTGGGAGTTATCACTGAGCTATGGAGTAATAGTTCCCGGGGAATTGGCCTCACAGGCCCTGGGTCAAGTATTACAGTTTTACCTTGAGCTCGCGCTTCTTGGGCTGTTTCTAACGAAAAGGTGGGATTTACTTCCAACTGAAGCATCAATATTGATGCTTCAGGGAGTATTTTTGAGATTTCATTAACTTGCCTATGGTCGCACGTATCATTCGCCCCAAGTATTTGTATGATACGGTTCTGAGAAGAAGAGTCTATTTCGATTATAGCTAATCCTGAACTCGTGTTAGGTTCAATAGCTATCCCTTCTATCTCTACCCCTGAAGAATCTAATAATCGTAAGAGTTGATTTCCGAAATCGTCGTCTCCAACTTTGCCGACCATTTTAACTTGGGCTCCCATTCGGGCTGCTGCAACTGCCTGGTTTGCTCCTTTACCACCTGCATATTGGAGAAACTTAGTGCCAACAACAGTTTCTCCGGATTCCGGGAATTTTTCTGAGAATGTGACCAGATCCATGTTTATACCGCCGAAAACGATCACTTGAGGTTCAGAATCTATTGTCATGGGCTACCTCTCATGGACGGTACGCTTATATATGGAATTAAAACAATTATGCCATGCTATAATGCCGAGGGTCTGGTGGCAATGATTTTTTAGTCCGGGGACATTTATGACAGCAGTTTTAGATGGTATAAAAGTTTTGGATTTCACGAGGACTTTAGCTGGACCTTTCTGTACGATGATGATGGGTGATATGGGGGCGGATGTAATTAAAATTGAAGAACCTACCAANGGGGACGAGACACGTTCGTGGACCCCNTTCTGGAATGAAGAGAGCACNCAATTTCTGTCNTTCAACNGAAATAAAAGAAGTTTAAGTTTGAATTTAAAAGATTCAGATGCTATTAAGATTGCATTAACGTTGGCGGCCGATGCTGATGTTATCGTAGAAAGTTTCAGGGCCGGAGCACTAGATAGAATGGGACTTGGTTACCAGGATATAAAAGATGTGAATCCCGACATAGTTTATTGCTCCGTTTCCGGATATGGGCGTACCGGACCCATGACCGATAAACCCGGATATGACCTGATCATTCAGGCCTATAGCGGACTAATGTATCTAACTGGTGAGCCCGATGGATCTCCTCTTCGGGTCGGATTTTCATTAGTAGATTTATTTACGGGCATGATGGCGTATGGTTCGGTTATGACTGCCCTTTATCACAGAGATAAAACCGGAGAAGGTCAATGGATTGAAGCTGCACTTTTGGATGGGCAAGTTGCAGCTATGAGTTACCATGGGACAGGATTCCTTGGGACTGGAGTTGAGCCTCAGCGCATGGGATCAGGCCATCCAAGCCTGGTTCCATATCAGAGTTTTCCTGGTGAAGATGGTTATTTTATACTGGGGTGTGCTAATCAAGGGCTGTGGGAGAAAATGTGTGTGGCTATAGGACATCCAGAGTTATTGGAAGATGCAAGGTTTGCGGATAACACCGCCCGAGTTGCTCACCGTGATGATTGTGTGAGTCTACTCAGTAATATTTTTAAATCAGAGAAGGTTTCTTTCTGGGTAAATAAGATAGAACAAGCAGGAGTCCCATGTGGTCCAATTAATAAAATTTCAGATGTAGTCAGCGACGAACAAGTGCTTGCTCGTAATATGGTAGTAGATATACCTCATCCAAATGTCCCAGATCTTAGGGTGCCAAATTCCCCACTCAAGTTAACTGAAACTCCTCCTAACGTTAGGTTGGCCCCTCCTTTATTAGGTCAACATAACGAAGATATTTTAGGCGAAATGGGATATGGAATGGATGAGATTGCTAGTCTACGTGAAAAAGGTGTTATAGGTGGCTAAAAAAAACATAAAACTAGTTCATACTTCAGATACCCATCTGGGCGGAGATTGGCATAGTCAACTGTCTAGAGATGCCTTTAAAACNATAGTACAAAGCGTCAGTCAAGTAGAGGCAGATGCTTTANTGATAGTTGGTGATGTGTTTGATCANGCTCGNATAGAGGACGANTTACTNNAATTTTTCNTAGGTCAAATAGCNAGTATNAATCAACCCGTTGTAATTTTGCCAGGNAACCACGATATATATGACAGTAACTCTCTCTACTTACGGACTCCCTTTTTAAANNCNCCACCNAATTTTAATATAGTGAAAGCCTTCGANGGAGAGGTTATTTCGTTCCCAGACTTGTGNNTGGACATTTGGGGNCGTGCCATGCNGGTNCATACTCCTGAGTTCAAGCCATTGGAGGGNATGNCNCNTTCNGGGAATGNTCANTGGCTGATAGCTTTAGCTCACGGACATTTCCATTTNGACGATGATAAAGATATTCGATCAGCGCCAATCTATCCTCATGAAGTGGAACACGCTGTATGTGACTACCTGGCGCTCGGGCATTGGGATCGCCATGTCGATGTGTCCCAAGGCGATGTGAGAGCGGTTTACAGTGGAGCTCCANTGGGAGCAGTTCANACNAACGATACGGTTGCTTTTACTTTAGTNGANCTAGACCCTTTCAACGGAGTGTTAACCCANCAAGTAACCACACCAATATTATCGGAATAGTCAATCAACGTGGAGGTCAGGAGTTGGAGTTTTTAAGCCGTGATCATAAGATTTATATTTTGGATCCCAACGCAGAAGCTGCAATAACCATTAATTCTGGTGATGAATTGATGGTTGAGACATGGGATGCGTTCGAAGGGGTCAGAGATCCTGAAGTATTGGAAGCTAAATCTTTGAAAGGTCCCGCAACAGGTCCTATTTGTGTTAATGATGCTGAGCCCGGAGATGCCCTGAAAGTAGAGTTTATCAGTATAACTCCGAAAGATGGGGCAGCACATATGGTTATGCCGGGTAGAGGATTTTTGGAAGAGGAATTTAAAGATGCNTATCCTACAGTTATGACTCTAGAAGATGGCCACGTGATACTCCCGAGTTCGATTAAACTCCCGGTGATACCCTCTATGGGAGTGGTAGCAACTACACCGACATATCCNCAAAACACTGCAAGTGATAGTGGCCCATATGGCGGGGATATAGATATGAAGGAGTTAGTAGAAGGTAGTACGTTGTATCTGCCGGTATTCGTTCCAGGTGGGATGCTGGCTTTAGGCGATTGCCACGCTGTTGTTGGTGATGGAGCAGTTGCTGGTACGGGCGCTGAGTGTTCGTCGGAAACTCACATACGAGTTACATTAGAGAAAGGAATGTCGATAGACTCTCCTCGTGCACTGACACCGGATTACTTCGTAGTCTTGTCGTATGGAGAAGACCTGGGTCCTGCTATGAAGCAGGCAGTTCGGGAAATGGTTAATTTCTTGGTGACCGAAAAAGATATGAGTCCATATGATGCTTACACTCTATGTAGCCTAGCAGGAGACGTTAGGGTTTCAAGGACCTTCCGACCTATCAGCCCAGTAAAAATGATGTTGTCACGACAGGCACTAAATCAACTGTAATTGATTTACATAACTGAATATCCGCCATCTACTGTTAATACGGCACCAGTTATGTAGTCTGAAGCGCTGCTGGATAAAAATATTGCTGCTCCTTGAAGTTCTTGGGGGTTGCCCCAACGGCCTACCGGGATACGCCTGCTAATCAGATCGTATCGGTCTGGTTGGGATGTGGGGATAGCTTCAGTTAATTCCGTCATGAACCAGCCTGGCAATATAGCATTCGATTGGATGTTATCCTTCGCCCATGCTACGGCTAAACTCTTGGAGAGTTGTACNACTCCTCCTTTACTCGAGGAGTAAGGCGCTCCGCTGCCGCCGCCTCCGAATAATGAGAACATCGAACCTATATTAATAATTTTCCCGCCCCCCTGGTTTTTCATGTGTGGGTAAACTTCTCTCGAAGATAGGAAAGCAGAACGCAAGTTCACGTCTATTACATTGTCCCATTCCTCGGCAGATAGATTTTGAGGCTCTTTACGCACNGTTGTGCCAGCGTTATTAACCAGTACATCTATCTTGCCGAAGATATCGATAGATTTAGAGACCATATCGATAATTTGTGATTCTTGGGTTACATCTACNCATATGNCTTCCACCCGGACTCCATACGACTTAATAGTTGAGACAGCTTGAGAGATTTTTTCTTGATCCCTAGCGGCAATAATTATATTAGATCCGGCTGCAGCTAGCCCTTCCGCCATCGCAAGCCCTAGGCCTCCGTTACCTCCGGTTACGAGAGATATTCTACCGCTTAGATCAAATAATTTATTCATGATTNCTCCTGATACTAATACGGATACTCTAACANAACAGCCAGCGGTGGAATGANTAATTGGTATTTAATGGATTAGAATATTGCTTGACACTAAAAAATCATTGTGATACCTTNCGCAGGTTTATAATTCAGCCTTGTAGATATAGGAAAGAGGTATTTAATGTTGTCGATAATTTTAGCTTTGGTTGCGGGAGGGATAGCTCTNGTTTTTGCTGCAATCATGGCGATAAGAGTCAATGCGGCTGATCCAGGTAATGATGCTATGCGTCAAATTGGAGATGCAATCAGGGAAGGCTCTTCAGCCTTCCTGAAACGTGAGTATGTAGCTCTTATACCTTTCGTCGTTATAGTAACGGTTGTGCTCTGGGTTTTGATTGATTGGCTTACCTTAGGTAATACGATTCCTAAAACGGCTATTTCGTATNTAGCNGGAACAGTTTGTTCTGCTNTTGCCGGTTTAGTNGGTATGAACGTAGCAGTGAGAGCTAATGTTCGAACTGCGGCAGCGGCCATGAGAGGGCTAAATCCAGCATTGCGAGTGGCTTTCTCAAGTGGGACTGTAATGGGACTCACAGTGGTGGGNATTGGACTCCTTGGAGTCACTGTCCTGTACGTTGTATGGCAGGATATCGGCTTAGTAACTGGATTTGGTTTCGGTGCTAGTTCTATAGCGTTGTTCGCGAGGGTAGGCGGAGGTATATTTACCAAGGCTGCTGATGTGGGTAGCGATCTGGTTGGTAAAATAGAAGCCGGAATTCCAGAAGACGATCCTAGGAACGCTGGCGTTATTGCGGACAACGTGGGTGACAACGTTGGTGACGTTGCAGGGATGGGAGCAGATTTATTCGAATCGTACGTAGGATCTATCATATCCGCAATATTTCTTGCTGGCGCAGTGGCATACACAAGCGATATGGCGGTATTACCATTACTATTGGCAGGTGCCGGCATACTGGCGTCGATCCTGGGTACATTCCTAGTTCGTAGTGGTGAAGAGGCTGATTTCGGTCAATTGCTGTGGTCTCTGAGAAGAGGTATTTTCACATCCGCAGCATTATTGGCGATATTTGCATTNGTAATAGTTCTGGTAATGGATCTAGATTTTCGATGGTTCTGGGCGATTATATCGGGCCTGATAGCGGGTATAGTTATTGGTTTGGCTACTGAATATTACACTTCTTACGAGTATAGCCCAACAAAAAAGGTATCTGAAGCTTCTCAGACCGGCGCTGCTACTGTGATGATTAGTGGGATAGCCACCGGGATGATGAGTACATTGATCCCNGTGATTGCAATTGGTATCACCATACTCGTAGCGTTCCAGCTTGCTGGGTTCTACGGGGTTGCGTTAGCGGGGGTAGGATTACTTTCCACACTAGGTATTACTTTGGCGACTGATGCTTATGGTCCTGTTGCGGATAACGCTGGTGGTATAGCAGAACAGGCTGAACTAGACCCCCAGGTGAGAGAGAGGACGGATGCGTTAGATGCTTTAGGAAATACAACTGCGGCCACTGGGAAGGGGTTTGCGATCGGTTCAGCTGCGCTGACTTCATTAGCTTTNCTAGCAGCCTATGCNATAGCAGCAAAGATAGAAATAATTAATCTCCTATCACACACTACTTTAGTAGGATTGTTGGTAGGAGCTATGCTTCCTTTCCTATTTTCGGCCTTTACCATGAAAGCAGTTGGTCGTGCTGCATTCTCCATTGTTACTGAAGTACGGCGACAGTTTAGAGAGATCCCTGGGATTATGGAAGGTACAGCACGCCCCGATTATGCGAGATGTGTGGATATCAGCACCAGAGGCGCACTCAGGGAGATGATACTCCCCGGAATAATGGCTGTATTAGCTCCTATAGCTACGGGATTAATATTAGGCGTCGAGGCCCTTGGTGGCATGCTGGTTGGTGCGGTATCTGCCGGATTTATGCTGGCTATTATGATGGCCACTGCAGGTGGTGCCTGGGACAACGCCAAAAAATATGTGGAGTTGGGTAATTTCGGNGGAAAGGGCTCCGAAGCTCATAAAGCCGCGGTAGAAGGTGATGTCGTGGGAGATCCNTTTAAAGATACTTCAGGACCATCACTGAATATTCTTCTAAAGCTTATGGCAATAGTCTCATTAGTATTTGCCCCTGTATTTTTAAAGGTAACTCCGTTAATAGGTTTAATTTAGGATAATCGTTCCTACAAGTTTGAACTCAAGCATGAATAGAAAGGAAGAGGTGTTGTNCNNGNACAACACCTCTTCCTTTCTATTCATGAAATTTTGAACAGCGCCAATTTCACAGCGGTAACTAACGTGATTCCTTTAATTGTATTTTAGGTTATTCAAGTCTTGCAGATTTATAATGCGAATGTCCNCTGATCCATTTGCTATATCTAATATTCCTAATGTCCCTAAANTTCCGGGCGTGTGCCGACGTCCAGGATAGGTCGGGCTTCCAGGATTAATGAATATTAAGCCATCACAATAGCAGACCAATTCCTCATGAGTATCTCCGAAAGCTACTATATCCACGTCTTGTCCAAACTTCTTGCGGACTAGATCTCTGACTCCAACTGATGGTAATTCTAGGGATGTTCCGTCGCGACTGGTATATATACTGGGAGTTGGCCATTGGATATCGTGCACCATACCTATATTAATACTCTCTATCGAAACCACTCGGGTAGTGTTGGCCAAACGATCTCCGTGTTCTATAGGATCCTCATAGCCTCTAACAGCTACAACTGGTGCTATATTTTCTAGACTGTCAAGGACTCCTATACATTCGAGATCCCCACAGTGAAGTATCATTTCCACTCCGGTTAGTGCTTGAAATACTTCTTGAGGGAGATCCTGCCCGCTACCGGCAGAGTGTGTGTCAGATATGAGGCCAATCTTCATATTCTACCNGNTATAGTTAAAATCATTTTGTAGTTTTNGGTGATAGGGCTCGGATAGTATTCATAATTGAATCTGGAGTTGCTCTGTGATGAAAAGCTATGACCGGCACATCCGCACCCATTTGTCGGAAACGTTCTATCTTAGATCGACAAGTCTCAGGATCTCCTATCACTGTGATATTATCCAACATTTGATTAGTGACTAGGCTAGCGGCTATTTTGCGNTTTCCGCTCATCCAGGCGTTTTTAATGGNATTTGCCTCGGNNCGGTATCCAAATCGACAAAATAAATCGTGATAATATTCTCCCATTCCACCTATGTAATACGACATATGCTCTCTAACGTCATTTTGGGCTTTGTATAACTCTTCGGTGCTATTCGTGACACAGCACACAATTTGAGGAGCTATAGTTATATCACATATATTTCTTCCTATAGATGTGGCTGAATCAGAGATTTGCTCTATCAGATCGGGTAGTTTTTCGAGGTCGGTCCAGATAGGTAGCCAACCATCTGCNAGTTGTCCTGTCAATTTCAAATTAGAGGGCCCAATACTGGCTAAGTATAGAGGTATACTTTTTTGTACAGGGGAAATGGCTAGTTTGAATCGATTAGTTTGAAAAAAAATGCCATTGTAATTAACTGGAGAATTNTTTAAGGCAATACGTATTATCTCCAGATANTCCTTTGATCGTTCAATTGGGNGTTCATATTTCATTCCATGCCAATCCTCGATGACTCTACGTCCGCTAGTTCCCAAGCCCAAGATTGCTCGCCCACCTGAGATGATATCTAAAGATGCAATACTTTGGGCTAACAAGCTGGGTGTTCTGCTAAAAATGGGNACTATCCCAGTTCCGACACAAATGTTCTTAGTGCAACTTGCGATAGCGGAAAGGGTTGTGAACGCATCCATTCCCCACGATTCCCCTACAAAACATCCGGTATATCCGAGATCATCCGCTTCTTTAGCTAACTTTAAGAGTTCTTTAATTGATATATCTTGACGGCTGCCTAGAGCTAATGAGATAGATTCCATAATTATTAGTCAGCTGTATTTCCCTAAAAGGGACAGTAATTTAGATGGTTGGAATGTAGTCCAATATTGATTAGTTTCTATTTTCCCAAAGGGAGAAATAATCAGGTATGTCCCCNATGACGGATTCCGATAAGTTTTGTTGATTAAGGCTTTTCACCATATCGCTCTCTTCTTTCAATAACCTAACTATTACCTCGTTCCATTGTGTCAGATCATTNGTCCCGTATTCCTCTAGAAATTTTTGAAGACTGTCTACCAATTTCTCAGAATGTAATGAAAGAGCACCTCCGCTGATAACAAAAACTACTACAGAGGGAAGCATCTCTGTTTCATCGGGATCCGCGTCCAATCGATCCAATATGAAATTCATCGCTACCCCTCGTATGGTTTCCTCGAGGCGTATTGGTAAGTTCATCAAGTGGGAAAACGGAAATTCTGTAGGCTCCCGTATAGTTTGTGAAAACTCTGCCTCTATACAACGAAAGAATTCTTCATCAAAAAGTTCTTTTGTGTTAAAAAGTTCTACATGGGGGATGNCCTCCCGTAAATCTACGGTCAGGAACTCCTGTAAGTGAGGGAATATGTAGAGCTGGATGTCCGGTTTTTCGCCTTCTGGCCATTGACCTTTAAACAGCTCTTCCATTAAGAACTGGTCTCCTTTATATGCTACTTTCCTAAACAGAACTACTCGGAGTTATAAACTATCTAGTCGGAGTTGCTAGTCTACAACAAATTGCCTATATCTTCTAGCTGACTGCATAGCCAGGCATTTATGTCCTCTTTAGATATAGACTCATATAGATCTTTGGATTTTTGGCGGCGTTCTGATGTTGCCATATTTAGACCTTGGAATAAGGCGTCCATGGTTCCTTGTATATCAGTGGGGGACACGGCCAAAACATGATCTTTAAGTTGCGGATAGGCTCCACAGCTTTCGGACAATACCAAAACACCTTCGCGCGCATTTACGATAGGACCCTCTTTGGCTACTAGGTTCATGCCCTCTATAATCGTGTTGACTAATAGGACATCGTATAATTTTAAACCAGCTATAGCCTGACTATAGTTGTTATCAAGAAATATTTGAATGGGTTTCCAAGTGTCAGTACCATACCGATCGTTGATGTTATTGGTTATTTCGTTTATTTCGTCCATGTATCTCTGATATTGCCGTATATGCGTGCGAGAGGGAACTAGGAAAGCGAAAAAAGATATTTCCTCTAATAACTCAGGGTGGTGAGTTAAAAGTAACTCGTAGGCTCTGAATCCTCGGACTATGTTTCTGTTTGGTTCGGCCCTGTCGACGCGGACTATCAGTTTAGAGTCGCGAATCGTTGAACGAAGCTGATCCTCGTATGCAAGAGCTCTGGGACTGGTTGCTATCCGCTGAATTTCGGGAATGTTGATCGTCATTGGATATACTTTCGCTTCACACCTTAGTCCTTTATGTGTAATTACCGAGTCGTTCCAAACGATTTGGGTGTCCGGCAAATAATGATTCA
>PAMF01000042.1 GCA_002707185.1 Chloroflexota bacterium
TTTAGGCTAGGATCTATTACATAAATAAATCACGGGACGTCTGTATAGGATAAGGAAAGGGAGGGTTTTATTAACCCTCCCTTTCCTTATCCTATACAAACGTCCCGTGGTTTATTTATGTAATAGATCCTAGCCTAAATCATTTAAACAGGCTTGTATGGGTTTGTTTAGGCAAGTAAAAATTGGTGTATCTAACAAGGTATAGGGTCTTGCTTTGGATTCTCGTAGATCCATCACTAGGTCCAAAAAACCACCAGGATCGTCGGTTTCGAACCCTAAAACAAATTCTTGATCGTCTAAGCCAAAAGAATAGGATGTACTGATCTTTACTTGAGGATATTTATGACCGATTACGAAGTGTTCTTCCATTAACGCTTGTCGCTCGGATTTAGGAAGCTGGTACCAATCATGAGTCTTTATGAAGGGGTATATGAAGAGGTATTTTCGTCCCACTATACGCATGCTAGTTCCTTCTTGCCCTTCATGTTGGTGGTTGTCTATATATGGGGAACGTCGAGTCATAGCTAAATAGGAATGTGGGGTTGAGAGATAACTTCCTAATTGGGTACGGTTTAATTGGCTGCACAATTCGTTAACAGGTTCTAATTCTTGGCTTACTTTCCACAGGAGTAAATCGGCGTCACCGCGAGTTCCGACTAAGCTATAGCTTGAAATTGACATTCGGTCATTAAATTCGGCGATTACTGATGAAAATTCGGATTTATGTTCTTCACGTTCCTTGGAAGAGAGTCGCCTCCATGAGGGGTCAATTTTATAGAAAGAGTATTTAACAAAATCTCTTTGGTTTTCCTGGGTCATAAGGACTACCTCGTTATTAGTTATGCGTTAATGATATTAACAATTTCGGTTGGCCGTAGCAAATCGAAAGATCGTAAGTTTTTATCCTTTAGGTGAGGTGTGTTTGTGCTAAAATTCTCGAAAAGGTTAAGGAGAATATGAGATGGTAGAACTGGGATCAGGGCAATTCATTTATGAAGTAGCTGAAGGGTGGGGCACTTTACCGGATGGATGGGGTTTCAAAGAAGTGGCAGCCGTTGGAGCAGATGCTAAGGGTAACGTGTATGCTTTCAACAGGGGAGACCACCCTATGATAGTGTTCGACAAGGATGGAAATTTTTTGAGGTCATGGGGCGAGGGGGTTTTTCCTAGGGCTCACGGTATAACAATGGGTCCGGATGATACTATATTTTGTACCGACGATGGGGACCATACGGTACGACACTGTACACTGGATGGGAAGGTGCTAATGACCTTGGGGATCAGTGGGCAACCGGCTCCGTTCATGAGTGGTAATCCATTTCATCGTTGTACCCACTTAGCGATTGACCCCCAGAATGGGGATTTTTATGTTTCTGATGGATATGGTAATGCCTCTGTTCACAAATATTCACCGGACGGAAAGTTATTGTTTTCGTGGGGGGAATCTGGGACTGATCCAGGACAATTTAACATCGTCCATAATATTTGCACTGATAAAGACGGTTGGGTATATGTTGCGGACAGGGAAAACCATCGAGTGCAGGTATTTAGTTCTGAAGGGAAATACGAGACTCAGTGGTTGAATATGGCTCGTCCCTGCGGTCTCTATATCGATTCTCAGAACGAATTGGTATATGTAGGAGAATTAGGTGTGGCAATAGGCCCTAATTCACAAGCACTCGGAGTCGGCCCTCGGGTCAGTATTTATGGTACAGATGGTGTTTTAAAGGCCAGACTTGGAAATGAGCCGGAGGGAGAAGAGCCGGGTCGTTTCATTGCTCCGCACGGGATTTGTATTGATCCTGACGGTAATATATATGTTGGAGAGGTCTCATGGACCCATACTGGGAGTGGATTAACGCCGCCTAGAGAGATTCGGTCTCTCCAGAAACTGGTTAAAAAAGGATAGCTTCAAATAAATTAATCTTTAAGGTATTGTAGACGGGCGTTCCTAGAAGAATGCCCTAAACTTGTAGGATGGGCATGGAAATAAAATTAGGCAGCCTGGTTCGAGACGCTCAAGAGGCCTTGGGTATTGTTATNGTTATTGATGTGTTCAGGGCNTTNACNACAGCTGCNATAGCATTTGAAAATGGCGCTAAAGACATTACGTTGGTTGCTGAAGTCGAAGAAGCGCTTGAACTTCGACAAAGAGGAATTGGTGACGTNTTGATGGGGGAAGTCGATGGGACCCGCCCGGAAGGATTTGACTATGGTAATTCTCCATTTGAGATAGCTGAGGTTGATTTTACAGGCAAATCAATCGTTCAGTCGACCAGAGCTGGAACAGTGGGGGTAGCCGCTTCCGAAAAAGCGGCTACAATTTANCTGGGTTCATTTGCAGTGGCACAGTCGACGGTTGATACCATCTTGAAAGATACTCCTGAGGTCGTATCAATTATAGCAATGGGAGATCAGGGAGTNGTGAGAGCAGACGAAGATGAGCACTGCGGTTTGTATTTGAGAAANCTGTTGGAGGGTAGAAAGCCTGATCAAGAAGCAGTAAGGTCATTGATTCTTAAAGGCGGGGCTACCCAAAAATTCTTTCAGACTAGCCAACCACAATATCATCCAGAGGATGTGGAGTTGGCGTTACAGTTCAACAAACATTCATTTGCGATGAAAGTTACAAGGCAAGACGGGTTACTGGTCGCACATAAAATACAAGTCTAATTGCAACTAGTCTTTGATCTCGTTAGATATTTGATATAGAAC
Source organism: Chloroflexota bacterium (assembly GCA_002707185.1). Next base: position 2,716 of record PAMF01000042.1, read on the forward strand.
AATTTGAATAAATTCTACGCTGTTGCAAACCGGATGGGGTCAAGAAAAGACACTCCCGGTACTTCTGCCGGATTACCTAAAATAATATCTTTCAGTCCATAGCTCATACCGGTGCTCCAAAGTATACCTTTACGGCCGGCACCTGTTCCTAGATAAAGGTTATTCCATCCTGGCACTTTCCCTATAACCGGTAACCCGTCGGATGATACAGGTCTTAAGCAGGCAGTTTGATGAACTAATTCGGAGACGTTGAGGGATGGTGCCATCTGTAGTAGATCTTCCATGACCTTGTTNCGTCCTGCTGGTGTTATTTGTTCATCGAATCCCGCTTCCTCTTCAGTGGTACCGGCCCAGACAAGCCCATCTGGCTTGGAACCTACNTAACTCCCACCATAGTGAATNGAACATTTTAGAGGATCCCCTGGAAGATTGAGGCGTAAAATCTGTCCTTTCAGTGGTGATATTGGGATTTCAAACTCACACCANTCNGAGGCTACGTTGGCCCATGGCCCCATGGCGAGTACTACAGATTCTGAGTTAAGTTCGCCTCCGTCGAACTTGACGCCAGTGCACACCCCATGACTAGATATAAGGCCCGTCACATTTCTTAATATCATAGTNACTCCCATCTTTTCCCCTGCTTGGGCTGCAGCTAAGGTGTATCTATAAGGTTCCGTAGAGCCAGCGCCTTTAACTAGGACACCTCCCAACGCCTCTGGATTAACACGAGGCTCGATATCTCTTGCTTGTTTGGAATCTACCCAGTAGGTATCAAAATCAGGGATTGGGCTCTGCCATTCAAGATTCCTTTTGGCATGTTCAGCAGACCTNTCGTCAAAAGAAAGTGTCAGGCGATCTCCGATGCGAAAATGGCTGTCTATACCCGAGATCTCGTTTAATTCTTCATATAACGGTTTATGTTTTCGGTTGCTCCATAAGCTGAAATCTAATAGCGGGTCAGGGATACCTGTTCCTTCCAGAGCCCCCATTTCTCCAAATGCAAATCCTGATGCATGGCTTGCAACGGAATCTTTTTCTATGATCGTTACCTGAACGCCTTCTTTAGCAAGTAGGTATCCTGTCAGACAACCCACGATTCCTGCTCCGACTATAATCACGTCCTTTGGTTTGTTAGACATAGTTGTATATCCCTCTTAAAGTTGCCTGTATTTCTTTTAACGAGTAAAGCCCTTAATGATTCTGTGATCAGGTTGCTTTGGGAGTTAGGCGTTATAGACCTTTAAACCATTCTTCAAACAATATTAGAAGGCTATCGTCGCCTTGGACATGTATCCGTAATCCTGTTCTTTTGTCGGATGCTAGGATTCTTCCATAAACTAACAANAGATAAGAATCTTTATCACAGTTGATAGTCACGTNAGGATCGTTAGAAGATACTTGGGTGATACTGAAAGTTGAGCCATTTGATATGACATCGTGGGAATAGTCTGGGTGCCCATCAACGAGAAATCTGAAGCTGATATTTTGAGGTACTTCCTGGCCTGGACGAAATGTCATTGATAACCAAGTTTGGGCGACTGACAATAATGCCTCAGATCCCTCTTCATCTAGACTAACACTTGAATCTATAGATGCCCTTATATCCCAGTCNTGNATTACTAACTCTTGNAGACGAAGATCNACNTAATCACTGGCNGGNATNGCNCCTCTCCTTGCATGCCAGCAGGGAGTTTCCCATTCNTCGTTNNCAAATGANTTNAGAAGTTCGTATAGTTCAGAATGGTTAACTATATAGGNGTTAAATAAATNNCTTCCNAGAAGCTTNCGTTGTTCNATATCTCTTTCCGCGTTGCCAGATGACATGGCGGATGCATCTGGGCTTGCAAAATTTGTTGGCGGTTCAGCTGTTCCTTCGCGTCCTTTTATCATACTGTCGGCCTGTCTTTTGGCGGCGCCACCTAAATGGGATACTACGTCTCTTACTTCCCAAAGATCACATTTACTTGGAACTGACCATTTGTTTTCCGGGAGAGCCTCCAGGTATGTTTCGAGTCTTTTTACCATACGATTTATTATCTCGATTTTGTTACTAATAGTGGCCATTTGAATATTCCTTTGTTTATGACGCTAAATTAATTTAAAATCCTAAAGTTCTAGGATTTAATTATAACTCCTGATTTGTGAGGACATTATCATAAGCAATCAGCTGATGGTGCTGATTGAGGGAGGGGCTATTTTGATTAGGTGGTCGTGTTTAACTGTTGCTGCGGCAATAGGTATATTGTTCGTGTTATTTATAGTGACTTGTCGGACTATGTAAATCATATGATTAGATGGCTNNATAAACAAANTCCGCGACTAATGTTCANAGAGAGTCAAATGTTAAAACAGANTGTACTGGTGNGAACGANCTTCGGTGTATCCCANATGGCCCCAATTCTTTAAGTNTNGAGANATGNTCCTTGGTTGGGTAGCCTTTNTNTTGGGCGAATCCATAACCAGGATACTCTTTATCAGCCCATGTCATGTAGCGGTCTCGGGTTACCTTAGCAATAATAGAAGCGGCTGCTATTGAGTAGCTGATGCTGTCCCCTTTTACAACGGTTCTAAATGGTAGAGGAGAGGATTTTATTGGAACAAAATCGAATAGCAAGTATTCTGGAGTGGTATCCAAATTTTGGATGGCTTGGAACATTGCTTTGATGGTCGCGTTACCAATCCCCAATTTATCTATAACTTCCGGTGTTTCCTCACAGACAGCTACTGAAATTGCATTGTTAAAAATCAGATCATAGGCAGATTCCCTGCGCTTTTGACTTAATTTTTTACTGTCATCTATTTGGTTTAACCACGGGGTATTCTCACATAGTTTTCTAGGAAGGATTACTGCAGCTGCTACTACAGGTCCGGCAAGTGGTCCTCTTCCTGCTTCATCTATACCCGCAATGATCTTGCTACCGCTGTGGTATAGTTCCCNCTCTAGTTTCAGNCCGGGCATGTTGTAACCAAAGACTGGATCTCATTTTTNTTCTTATGAATCGGCTCAATTATTCCCCCTCCAACTACTAGATCNNCTTTATAAAACACAGCAGCTTGCCCGGGGGTTAAAGCTCTTTGTGCTTCATTAAAAGNTATCGAGGCGCCATTAGAAGTAGGTGTCAATGTGGCAGGTGATTCCTTGGCCTTGTATCTTATNTTGACCTGCACGTTGATAGGCTCTGTCGGAGGTGTTCCCGATACGTAATTGACCTTGGATATCATTGTCTCTTTTTGGTACAAGCTAGACTCTGGCCCGACTATCACCCGTTGAGATTGGTGATCCAGCTCCAAAACATATAATGGGTCACCTGTTGCAAGCCCTAATCCGCGCCGTTGACCAATCGTGAAATATTCTATCCCGTCGTGGTTCCCCAGTACTTCCCCTTCCGTATTTACTATTTCCCCGGTTGATTTAGTACCGAGACGGTCTTTTAAGAATTGTTTATAGTCGCCNAAGGGTATGAAACAAATGTCTTGGCTGTCTGGTTTAAGAGCATTTGAGAAACCGGCGTCTTGTGCCATTTTCCTTATGGTATCTTTAGAGAAATTGCCGATAGGCAACATGGTATGCTGTAATTCTTGTTGATCCATGCCAAATAACACATAGGATTGGTCCTTAGTAGGATCTAGACCTTTCTTTAAAGTAAACCCGTTGGATGTCTCTTCTATCCTGGCGTAATGTCCTGTTGCTATGTATTTGGCTTGCAGTGAAATGGCTCTGTTCATCAAAAAACTAAATTTAATTTTGTCGTTACAGGCAATACACGGGTGAGGTGTTCTCCCTTTCTCATATTCTGAGCAAAAATAGTCAATTACAAAGGTTTCGAACTCTCTTTGTACGTTAAGNACGTAATGAGGTATACCAAGAATTTGGCANACTTGTCTGGCATCTTCAACATCATCTAAAGTGCAACAACCACGGTAATAATCGGGGAGATCCGTTTGGTCGAGACTATAAAGTTTCATAGTAACGCCAATAACATCGTATCCTTGCTGGTTTAAAAGTAAAGCTGCTACTGACGAGTCTACACCGCCGCTCATGGCTACTATAACTTTTTCTTTCAATTCAGTTTACCTCGCCCTATCAGACTAGCATAAAGACTGCGATTAGCTCAATGCCGACTCTGGGTTAATTATTCTGGTACTCATGGATCTACAATCGATCTAAATGATAAGATGCGGTTTATTGAGTTCTTAGGGTTGATTTATAAGATCTTAATTTAACGTGATTCTCTCATAGAGCGTTTTATTTGGAGGTCAACATAAAATGGCTATAACCTTTGGCTGTACCATGCCTAGCCGTGGATCTTTAGCGAGCCCAGAAATACTAAGATCTTTGGCTCAGCGTGCTGAAGATTTAAGTTTCGATTCAATATGGGTCAGTGACCACGTTATATTACCCCGTGAAGTCGAATCGTTTTATCCCTACGCTGCCGATGGAGTGCCTACTTTTACACCTGACCAACCTTACTATGATCCTATAGCTACCTTGAATTTTTTGGCAGGGTGTACTGAAAAATTGCGGTTAGGAACCCACGTTTTAATCTTGCCTTATCGTAATCCCGTTGTTACAGCGAAAATGCTGGCTACCCTCGATGTTCTTTCAGGAGGACGCTTGACATTGGGAATCGGTGTTGGTTGGATGGAAGAAGAATTCAAGGCGCTGGGTTTAGACAATTATGAACAGCGCGGCGAAGTTAGTAACGAATACATCCAGTTATTTAAGGAGCTTTGGACTCAGGATAGTCCTGAGTTTCAAGGTAATCACTATCAAATATCGGGGTCAGGATTTCAGCCTAAACCTTTGCAAAAACCACATCCTCCTATATGGATAGGTGGGCATACTTCACCAGCCATCCGAAGGGCAGCTGCCTTCGGTGATGGTTGGATGCCAATTGGGCTTCGCCCTCCAGCTATTTTAGAGCCCGAGGAATTAGGCGATAAGATAACAAGGTTGAAGGATTTAACTGAGAGAGAGGGCCGGTCTCGCGATGCTGTATCTTTATGTTTCAGCACCGATGTTGTATTCGACGACAATCCAACAATGGATAGAAGAATGATGAGTGGCTTGCCAGAACAGGTAGCAGCAGATCTTCGGCAATATCAGGATTTAGGAGTAGCCAATTTTATTATCAGCTTCCCATCGAATACTTCTGATGGTCAGAGAATCGCGATGGAGAAGTTTTCTCGGGAAGTGATGCCCCTGATCCCCAGTGATTTGTAACATCGGGGATCAGGGCTTTGGATTACCCTGACGGAGACTTGTAACCTACTCCTGAGGCTTTTTGCATCGCCTCTATGGCCTCTTGANTGGTCATCAGAACCGTCGTTTTATATTCTGATAAGCNAGGGGTANTTCCAACTGCCATAGCTAAGGCTGCNGCTGTTACGTTGNCAGGGAGTTCAGCTATGAGAACTGCGTCGTAATCGCCGNANGCAAAAAAGAAACTGTTNATGGTCCCTCCCNGTCCTTCTATCACGGATTTAACAATTGNACTGCGGTCCTNTGGATTAGATATTAGATCTGATATCCCTTGTTTGGAATAGGAAGCTTGAATTAAATAATTAGGCATTCGAGTACTCCAGCAATGTTTTCTGAGCTTTACCTAACGGATAGACCGTCTGAACTGTATTTCTGTTCCAATTCGTAAATATTATCTAGACCCAGTAATTTCGCAACATCCCACCGAGTCCCGAAACGTTCTGGGTTTACTAGTCCCGTTTCCTTTAATTCGGTGAAAGCATCATGGATTTGCTTGTATACGAGCCAAATAGTGCTCCCGCAGATCATAAGACGGTACCCAAGAGATTCGACTTCTTGAGTGGGAGCTAGATCTCCATTGTACATTCGGGGAAGTCCAGCTAGATCGGTGGCATAGTTCTTTAGATCNTCCATGGTATTAATGCCGTCTACGAAAACCATATCTGCGCCTGCATCGCTATATGCTTTGCATCTGGTAACTGTATCTTCCCATCCGGTTACTGCGTAGGCATCGCACCTAGCGATGATGACGAAATCAGGGTCTCGTCGGGCATCTAGAGCAGCTCGTATTTTTTGAACATGTTCTTCCATGGGTATCACTTGTTTGCCTTCAAAAAAGCCGCATTTTTTAGGAAACAATTGATCTTCCAGGTGTATCCCTGCCACCCCCACAGCCTCGTATTCTCTTACTGTTCTTCTGACATTTATGATGTTGCCGTATCCTGTGTCCGCATCGCAAATAACTGGTATGTCTACCGCATCTGAGATGAATTTCGCATTGTTTACCATTTCTGTCATAGTCAATAANCCAACGTCTGGAAATCCCCGCTCAGCAGANGTTCCTGANCCNGTCATATACACCGCTCTAAAACCGACAGATTCTGCAATCTTTGCATGGAGCGCATTCATAATGAAAGGGGCTACTACCATGGGTCCTGATCCAAGCATTTCTCTTAATTTAGTTGTGGTTTTCACGATTTTCTCCTGACACCCTAAATTGGATAGGTACCTACAAGATTCCACGAAAGATCATTAGCCCAAAGACCCTGATTCCAGTCTTCTCCGGCTGCATTGGACGTATATCGAATTAGCACCAGTTGCCAAGCTTTGGTGTGGGTTGGNACCGATAATTCCTCAATGACTGAACTGGCGAACACCGCCGCACTTTCAAAAACTGCTAGTGGTAGTTCTGCGTGTTGCATCAAATTAATACGTGGCGCAAAATCTGTNGCGTTATNACCGACATTCAAGGTTATTCCTTCAAGATTCTGCAATTCGTTTTGAATTCCAAAATACAGTCGGTGTAATTCCGGAGATTTCCCTGGAGAGTCTTTAGTAAGAGAGTTGAAATCCAGGTATATTTCTCCNGTATTGTCAAAAGAATGAGAAACCCCTTCTGATACCAGAGATATTGTCTCATTTTGTCCAACCGTTCTACTCGAAACTGATTCTAGTAGGCTGATGAGTGTCGAGAGAACGTTTTCCNGACATTCGAAATATTGAATCAACGGGAGATGTAGCATGTGCATTTCAGCCGCCCAGCAAGCATACTGGCCACAAATTAACTGACGTGCCCTATATACTCGCTGGGTAAAAGCCGGGTCNGGTATCAGAGATATCCCATATCTTGTCGACAATGCGTTCACCTGGAAATTCTGGATTGGAATTATTCACCCAAATTAATGACTATGTTATCAGGTGAGCGAGCAAGTACTGCTTCCTGANTTTCATCGAATGGGTTCGCTTCTATATGGGGTACATGTGCCGGAACGAATAAAAAGTCACCCGGTCCGGCGTCGATGTATTCTTTGAAATCTTCGCCGAAATAAACTCGTACCTTTCCTTTCAAGACGTATGCAGCGGTCTCTGCTTCCCCGTGATGATGCGGTGGCCCTTCTTCGTGGGGAGCAGCAGTAACCAAACCAAGCCAGATTTTAGAGGCGCCGTTAGTTCCCGGTACTATACCTGGACTTCTGATCATCCCACGCGTTTGTGTGGTTGTACTGGGATCTTGAGCTCCGTGGATGACGTATGGTTTTTGCCCAGTAGTTGATGTGCTCATCTGACACGTCCTTTATTTATGTTGTAATTAAACACAATTTATCATGTTTAGGATTGATATGGATGGTATTTCGATGGTTTGGCACTGTCAAGGGGATCCGAAACGAATGCTCTTAAACNTTCGGGTTGAAAATCNTCGTTTCTGGCTTCAGTTAGATTCATGAAGTACAATTAACTTAATGGTAGGTACATGTTTGNCTGCCAACGTTGATAGAATATATCAAGTGTTATATTCCGGCTAAGGTGAGGGATAATCCTATGAATCAACTTCCACCTGAAGTATCGCAATTGATCGATGCCGCAATNCTAGAGGATCAAACGTTTAATGATCCTACTAGTCAAGNTTTGATCCCCACCGATATAGAAGGCAAAGGGATGCTTAGGGCTAAGGCTAATGGCATTTTAGCCGGTATAGATGTTGCTAAGGCAGTATTTCACCGCGTGGACAATGATTTGGATTTTCAAAGCCTAATGTCCGACGGTGATATTCTATCTCCTGGGTCTGATATAGCGTTGGTTAATGGTTCGGCAGGCAGTATCCTGCGGGCCGAACGTATCGCCCTAAATTTTTTGCAAAGGATGAGTGGAATCGCAAGTGATACTAACGCGTACGTAAACGCAGTGTCTGGATATGATGCTCGAATCGTGGATACCCGCAAAACAGTTCCCGGACATCGCTATCTAGATAAATACGCCGTTAGAATGGGTGGCGGATTCAACCATCGAATGAACTTAGCAGATGGTATATTGATCAAGGATAATCATATTGAAGCGTTACGTTCGCAAGAACTTGGGTTAAAAGAAGTTGTACAGAAAGCTNTAGCTGGGGCGTCTCATACTATNAAGGTNGAAGTAGAAGTAGAAAGTATTGAGGCACTGCGAGANGCTTTGGAAGCCGGAGCCGATATCATAATGTTAGATAACATGGACGTAGACCAGATGAGACAGGCAATGGATATAGCTAAGGGAAAAGCTATCGTGGAAGCGTCTGGTGGGATAAATTTGNAGACTGTCAGAAGTGTAGCTGAGACGGGCGTAGACCTGATTTCTATCGGCGGTTTGACACATTCTACCAGTGCCCTGGATATTAGCCTGGATCTAGAGTTTTCTTAATAAATTTCGTGCAAAAACAGGAGGNATTAGNCATGGCTCGATTACCCAATTTAGAGAAAGACCAGCTTAGNCCANNGGATCAACATTTTTATGAATCTATAGCGGACAGTCGAGGTAGTGTAAGAGGTCCTTATGGTGTCTTGCTTCATAGTCCCGATTTAGCTGCGAGAGTAGCTCATACTGGTACGTATGTGAGGTTTAACTTTGATATGTCGGAAGCCTTGAAAGAGACCATTATTATCACTACTGCTCGCGAAATAAGGAGCCAGTACGAATTCTCGGCTCATGCGCGTCTAGCCAGACAAGCTGGNGTTAGTGACGATACTATAAAAGCTATCGCCAATGGCAGCGCACCAGCAGGCTTGAGTGGNGATGAGGAATTATTGGTCAGGTACGTTAAGGAATTAGTACAAAACCACAAAATTACNGATCAGACTTTCAACGCTGTAAAGGATAAATTTGGCACCCAGAGGACTGTGGAAATTACAGGACTAGTAGGGCATTATTTGTTAGTAGGCCAAATTTTATTGGCCTTTGAAGTTGATTTGCCGGACGGAGTCGAACCGGAAATTCCTGAATAAAAAGCTACTCGGGTTGATGATCACAATCTAGAACTAGAGGATATGTCCATGTTACCAGCAGAGGGGTTACTTACAGCACTTGAGAGAAACTGGGTAATGGTCGATACGGCATTGGAAGGTCTGGATGAAGAAATCCTTTCTCGGCAGCCGAATTCACAGTGTAATTCTATAGCCTGGACTCTTTGGCACATGGACAGGGTCTTGGACACGTTTGTCCACACTAGGCTCCAAGACAAACCTCAATCTTGGATCAAAGATGGTTGGTTCGAGAAGCACGGTATGACCGATAATCCGGAAGAACGAGGGGTAGGGTGGACTATTGAGCAGGTAACTTCCTGGAGTCCACCTTCATCAACTATACAGCTGGGATATTATGCTTCGGTTAAACAAGCAGCTAGGGAGTACATTTCCTCATTAACCCAGGACCAACTTGAAGTCAGTCGGGTTATTCCACCTGTCAGTGAACCCAGGACAGTGGCAGCTGCACTGGGACAAGTTACATGGGATAACATAGCACACGGTGGTCAGATAGCATATTTGAGGGGATTTTTCAGCGGTATGGGGTGGTATTCTATCTAATTTTGCCGAGGTAATAGACGGTCGTTACTATCAAGTATGATCGTGACGGGTCCGTCGTTAACCGAACTGACCTGCATGTATTCTTGGAACTTTCCCGTCTCTACAGTTAGTCCATATCCCTCAAGAAGATTGATAAAGTGACTGTAGAATATTCTGGCTTCTGTTGGATCTGCGGCGTCCGTAAAATCAGGCCGCCTCCCTTTGCGGGTTATAGCGCATAAAGTGAATTGGCTGACCAATAGAATTGGTGCTCGTATATCGAGAGCAGATTGATCGAAATTCTTCTGATCTACGGAAAATATTCTGAGGTTTGCAATTTTGCTCGTTAACCAATCGCAATCTTGCAGTTGATCTGATTTACTTATTCCCAACAATATTAAGAGACCGGGGCCAATCCGTCCTGTAACGTCTTCTCCCACAGTCACAGAGGCTTCAGTTACTTTTTGTATGAGGGCTTTCAATACAGGCAGTCCTATTCATGAGCCTGCGGATAAATATGGGTATGGTAGGCGGTCTTACGAGCCGGATTCAGAGGAGGCTTTAGATGAAGAATCACTTTTGGTGTCTGTGCTGCTTGTGGTGGTGCTGTCCGAACTCTTCTCGCTGCTGGTACTACTCGATGAATCGCTGCTGCTGGTACTTTCTTTGGATTTCTCTTCTACTGGAGCTTTCGGACGTCCGTAGTCAGTAGTGTAGAATCCAGATCCTTTGTATATCACTGGAACGGCGTGAAAAACTCTGCGGCCTTCACCTGAACACTCTGGGCACGTTCCGGAGCCGGCTTCACTAAAACTTTGTCTCAGTTCAAACTCATTTCCGCAACCTTGACATTGGTAATCGTAGCGGGGCAATTTAGGCCTCCAAGATGACTTGGTGTTTATAAAAGTTATAATAGTATATAAATCTATCATCGGCTTATCTAGGTGTCAATGGAATGTCCCACCCTGTGGGTACTTATAACCATATGCCAGAAACCTTATTTTGTAGGTAAAGCTAGATGAAAAGACGTAACAAAGGTTAGAGGAAATCTGAGGTGATAAAATGGCGGATCTTTTTGTTTTAGGAGCTGGCACTCCAACACCAACTGCAGAACGATTTGGTAGTTCGCATGTGCTTAAATTGGGTGATGATTTATTGATGTTTGATTGCGGCCCGGCAGCTACCCATAAATTGGTTAAAGCCGGATTGTTTCCAACCCAGGTTAATTATCTCTTTTTTACTCATCATCATTTTGACCATGATATTGATTACCCTTGCTTTCTGCTCTGTAGGTGGGATCAGAGTATAGGACAAGAAAAAGAGCTTCAAGTTTTTGGACCTCCACTGACCGAGAAAATTACTGAAGGCATCATTGGGGACACCGGATTGTTTTCCCATGATTGGAAAGCTAGGGTAAATCACCCGTTGAGTCAACAAGTATATGTTAATCGTGGGGGAACTCTTCCTCGCCTACCTCCTAAAGTCTCCGCGCGAGACGTTGGTCCGGGCCTGGTATATTCAGCGGATGATTGGGTAGTGACGGCAGCACCGGCGGATCACGTGCANCCCTGGTTGGACTCGTTGGCTTANAGGGTCGAATGCGATGAAGGCAGCTTTGTATTCACTGGTGATACAAGTCCCTGTGAAAGNGTCGTGGAGTTAGCCAAGGATGCGGATGTAATGTTATGCATGTGCTGGGACGATCAGGAAGTAATGCAACAAAACGGAGAATTCCAGGGCCAATGTGGNACTACGGGAGCTGCNGAGATGGCACAGGCNGCNCAAGTTAAGAAATTNGTCCTAGTTCACGTAGGGCCTCACCTCTCACAGGAAGAGCCTATGNACAAGGGGTTNCGGGATATTGAGCGNATTTACGATGGGAANGTAATCTTCTCCCGNGANTTAGAGCATCTGGTTATCTAACCCTCGGTTTAACGCCTTTGCCTACGGCGTCGACGTGCTGCTCTCTGGGCAGCTAATCGCTCTTTCTGGGCCTTAGATCGGAAGAATCTTCGGTCCTTTAATTCTCGAAGAATTCCGGCGTGCTGAACAGATGCTCTGAACCTATTTACTAGGCTTTCAGGGNTTTCTCCTTCTCGAGGAGTTACGTATGCCATATAANCACCTATTTTCCCNGATTTGTACTTGTAGGTAAATGTAACACANGAGGCATGTGAGAGTAAACGAAAGGNTCGATGCTCCGCGGGTTATTTGATTGTAGTTATCTGATTTCCCCGTCTATTATATCGATAACTCTATCGCTTATTTGAGAGATGACTGGATCATGAGTTGCCACTATTACTGTAACTGCCCTTTCACTTGAGATATTTTTTAGAATGTTAGAGATAGATATTCCTGTAGCCGTGTCTAGTTCTCCTGTGGGTTCGTCTGCAAAGACAATTTGTGGGTTCGGGGCCAATGCACGAGCTATAGCTACCCTCTGTTGTTCTCCCCCTGATAGCTCATACGGTCGGTGGTTTGTCCTGCCGCTTAAGCCAACGAGTTCCAATGTTTCGTGGGCAAGAGTCCTTCGGTCTCTCCATGAATAACCTCGAATATGTAATGGTAATTCCACATTTTCGTAAGCTGATAATAGTGGCAATAGACCAAAAGATTGAAATATAAATCCGATATTTTGTCGGCGGAGTTTAACCATTTCGGGATCAGATATATCAGAAAGATCCTGGTTTTGAAGTAATATCTGTCCGTGGGTAGGTTGGTCTAAACCGCCTAAGAGGTTAAGGAGAGTTGTTTTACCAGATCCAGATCGACCTGTGATAGCCAGAAACTCTCCCTGTTTAACTTTCAGGTTGACGTCTTTTACGGCGGTTACCGCCGTGTCGCCAGTTCCAAACTTTCTACTAATATTAATAGCTGTAATTACAGGCGACTGCATATTAGCATCTCTGGTTGTGTATTCATCTTGAAAACCATCCTATTTAGGATACATGCTTTGAATGATATACCTGTTTGATTAAGGTGATTCATCAACTAGTTATAAGCGACTATGTTAGGAATCGGTGGACGCTGCTTGGATGTGGATTTGGCCGTCCACCATTTGGGCAGTGGCTAATCCAACCAGACCAATCTCATCTAGGATTTCTTTTGGAATTTGTAGTCTACCTACTTGATCTACCACTAAATAATCCCGTTGTATCGATTCACCTGAACGTTGGAACGAAGCTTGTAAGCGTGTTTCGGCACTTATTCTCCCGTCTCGTATGATTACAACTCTATTCACGAATTGAGCGATACCAGGATAATGAGTCACTATAACTATAGTAGTGCCAAATGTCCTGTTCATGTCTTGGAAGAGATGGAATATCTCGTCAGCCATCTGTGAATCCAATTCTCCTGTTGGTTCATCTGCTAACAGAAGAGGTGGTTGGTTGGCCAACGCGACTGCTATAGCTACCCTCTGTTGTTCTCCCCCTGATAGTTGAGCAGGACTTCGGTTTTGTTTATCTTCCATCCCGAGAACTGTTAGTAATTCTCTACTACGCTCTTTCCTCTGACGGGATCGTATACCGGAGATTGCCATGGGCAATTCGATATTTTCTATTACTGAAAGATACGGAACCAAGTTTCGGCTGGTAGTCTGCCATACGAACCCTACGTCTTGCCTCCGATAAGAAACCAATTCCTTGTCTGAAATATTTAACATGTCTCGTTTGCCAATATAGACTTGTCCAGCTGAAGGCCTTTCAAGCCCTGCCAGGATGTTGAGTAGAGTTGTTTTCCCACTGCCACTTGATCCTACTATAGCGACTAATTCGCCCTCTCTGACTCTTAGATCTAATCCCCTAAGTGCTACTACTTCTAAATCTGCGGGCTTAAAAATTTTGAATAGATCTTGGCACGTAATGTAATTATCATCGTAAGGAGGAGATTCAGATGCATTGGTGTTAGCAAAAGGTTTATCTGACATAGTTAATTGCTCACTTCGAATTTACAACTGGCCTTTAGTAAGTTTTTATCCGGATTCTCCAGCTCGTAAAACTCTCTGGATTTCAAGCTTTTTAGTGAACCAGCTAAGCCATATGCCACTACATACGAACACGATACCCATGACAAGATAGGCTAGTGATAGAATACTCCAATTAATTTGAAATATCATAGGTGGTGTCACTCTAAGACCATTTTCAGATATTTCTAAGACAGGGAGGAGCAGAACGCCAATTTGATGTCCGACGAGAGTTCCGATTACCGCTCCAATCCCAATTACTAACAACAAGTTAAACCAGACTATCGCATTTATTTGAGTACGGGAAGATCCCAAAGTCCTGAGTAATGCGAATTCGGTTAGGCGTTCTCGTGTGTTTACATAAGCGAATAAAATCATACCGGAACAGCTAGCCATTAATAATGTTAGGAACATGATAATCAATAAGCCGCCCCACCCTGCACTATTCAACGGTTGTTCTGTCCTATTTTTTATCACTTCCTCACCTGAATAAACTCTTTTAATACGCAGGTCCTTTGATTCAAATGTGGGTTTAAAATCAATATTCCCAGATTCCGATGGGTTTAGACGAACCCAAAATTCATTGGGTCCACCTATGATTCTGGAGCTATGTAAGTTCGAATAGTGGACATACGCATATTGGTCTAGAACAATGAATGGTTGGTTTCGAGGATCAAGCGTAGGAAAGTAATCTGCTATGTGGGTCACTTTTATAGGTATGGAATAACTGGACAGCCCCAAAGATAGTTGATCACCTATACCGATTTGCGCATCCTTAGATATCGAGGGGCTAATGATAACAGGAATAGCCTCTTCAACTGGGCCGGGTCTAATGCCTTTGGTACCTATTCCGCTCGCAGACCAACTGAAGGCTGCGGAATTATTATTCCTCTCTCGCGTAATAGTGAGGTTATTTTCTAATGCATTTAGCCCTGGGGCGCTGTAATCTTCTATCACTTGCCAGTTAAGAAAATCTTGTGTAGGCACGACAATCTGGTCGCCACTTGGGCCGATGGCCGTGAGTTGGTCGAAGAAAATAATACCCGGTTCTTCTACCCCCGAAAGGCTAGTTAGCTGTAAGCTTAGAAGAGTAAGTGGCGGTGTTACGTCTGATTTAGATGAAATCGAGCCTCGTATATCATCTCGGTTCTCCGGATATAATGGTGCTTGTAATAATTGCCAACCCGGGTTTTCTAGGTTTCCAAAAGAAGTGTCTAAATAGGTTCCATTTGAATCAATGAGTCTTGCCGATAACACGAGCCGAGCATCGCTCATTCCTGGTTGTAACCAGGCGCCTAGAAATGTTGCGTCTCGGGGTAGTTTAATGCCTTGGCTAGGATTTAATAGAGGAGTTGTGTTTATCTCCCTTGGATTAATATCAGACATCAACTGGGATAAATCAATGTCCTGGGCGAAATCGGGTCGGTACCAAGCGGCATTACTAAAATTATCCGTATCTATTGCCAGAACTGACATTCGGCCGGTATTGAAACTTCGTGTTAACAGGTGTCCAGTTACACGAAGGGCTTCAGAAGAACCTGCGATGGAGGGTTGTTCTGCGTATAGGTCGGATAACCCGAGGTTTCCGGTTGGGAACTTGTCTCCGTCATGCTCTATCCTCAAATCTGTTCCGACTTCGTACATTGCACGGTCTTGCTGACTTTGGTCTAGTGTAGAACTGAAGGCGCTACCGATAATTCCCAAAGCTGTTGCTAAGGTTAATAAAACTATCAAAGTACCCGGAAGTATTGGATCTCTGGATACATGCCTTAATCCCTGCATCAACCAGGCAGAACTTATAGGTTCTAAAACGCGTGCGATAAATATAGCTGCTATAGGGAATAATCTCAGTATGATCAATCCGAAGGCCAACAATCCGATAGCGGGTCCGAGTAAAAGCGTGTAATCCAGTCTCGGTTCTCCGGTTGTAATATCTGTGGTTATGAAATCACCACCCGTTCCTATTTGGAGCCACAGTAGTAACAATATACCGAGCAATAAAAAGTCTATGTAGTAGCGGTGGAGTAACGGTGCAACTGGAGGTCTGGCTCCTGCCTGGCGAAATTCTATAATTCCGTGGCGTGCACCGATGATAGTTGATCCTGTCAACACTAATACCGATAACAAAGCTCCTGCCGTTCCTACAGCTATTGCTTCCGGCGTGACGGTAATTGGTATACTTTCAGCTTGAAACCCGAATAATAGTCTACCTAATGACCGGCCTACTACAGGTGCCAGGAATATTCCGATTATTAAAGCAGGGATTGCAAGGAATACACCTTCGATCAAGGCTAATATGCCGATCTGTAATGTCGTAGCGCCGCGACTCTTTATTACAGCTATTTCGGGTGAACGAGTTCTGACAATAAGGCTAGCGGTCAAAGCGAGATAATATATTAATATCCCGCATACTAGGAATATCATCAATAATACGGGTATACGTGCTAAAAGTAGTTGCTCAGAATATGCGTCTAACACACGATTTAATTTGACGGTAATGCTGCTATTTTCCAGTTGAGATGACAGATAGTATTTAATTTCACGAATTACATCTTGGATCATGGATACCTGGCCGGCCTTGATATTCTGCCTGTCTAGTTGGTATGCCCAGGTAACATTACTGTAGAGGCCTGGATAGGTTGCTGCTATTTGTTCAGTAATCCCTGATTCCGTGGTAAATAGAGGGATAAATGTCCAGCGTTTATCTTTATAACTAAAATCTTTCTCACGCCCATACCAAATGTCATCTATAGGGTTTATACGGCGAAATATACCTACTATTTCAATGTCCATAATTTTGGGATGATCTATCCGGGAAGCTGGGAATATTTTCATAGATTCGCCAATTCCTAGTTCTAACAGTAGTGATCCCTTTTGGTCTATTACTACTTCTATGGGATTCCGAACACCTGATTGGCTAAAGTTAGATAGGGTTTGTGGCCATCTTCCGGAGGTTAATTCGGTTAATCCCTCCTCTCTCAGATCTGTCATATGTTGTATTTGTCCACGCGGGCGGAGTTCGTTTTCCAATTCTAGATGGGGATGACCTCCAAAGAAGAATGTGGCAGTTTGTAGATGCCTTCCTATTCTCGAAACGTAAGGAGCCAATTTTATGGATACTTGTTGATCCACAAAATTCACGCTGTTCTCGTAACGAGGTGTACGCCCTGATAGGTTCGGCTCATCGAGATCGTTGAAAACTCGAACTAGGATGTTGGCTTGTTCTTTAGTTATGTTAGTGAGTGTTGTTCTGAGAGCAGCCTCGGCTAATACGTTAGAGAAAATTACTCCGCTACAAAGAAGAGTTACGCCAAGTAATATGCCTAAAAACAACACCAATTCAATAAGCCAATTGGAATATATCCTTCGGATAGTCAAAACATACCCAAGATTGAGTAACGAAATAGGTCTATTATGTTTCTTGGCGATGTTTGTGTTGGGCATTTTGTTTCTAATCACCAGTTCTCAGTATTTCGGCTAGCGGCAAACGAATTACCGAATATGTTGCGACCAAAATTGACACAAGACAGGATATAACAACTCCTGATATGCCGATTAGAAACAATCCCAAATTCATTTCGAAGATCGCAGGAGGTACAACAGCTTGGCCTCGTATGTTTTGGTCCAAAAATGTCAACATCCAACGTGCGATCAAAAGTCCCACACTGTAACCGGTTGCCATGCCAACAACAGTAATTAACCCCTTTTCTACCACCAGTGCTGAGATCATTTGCAGCCGTGATACTCCTAGAATGGACAGGACAGACAATTCCATTTGCCATGTTCTTATCGACACCGTGACTTGGATCAGGCAAGTAATTAGAACAGCTATAGAAATTACTCCAACTCCAATGATAAATAGTCCGGTCCAACTACTCCCATGTAATGGGTTGTGAACTGCCAAGTCTACTAAGGCCTGACGATCCTGGATCTGGGTCATATCAGGCAATAACTGATCTAATGACGATATAACTGTTGGCCTATTTGATGCTTCGTCTAAAGACAACCAGAATTCTTTCGGGCGTTCAACTATGTCTCCCGAATATCTCCTAGAGTAATCTAGATATTCTTGCATCGAGACGATGAGGAAAGATTCTATGGAAGGTTTGAATGTCGGAAAAAAATCGGTTGTATCCACCACCACTAAGGGGATAATACGATTATCTATTTTAATCCTTAACTGTTGACCTTTTTGAAATTCAGGACCACCGATTGTTGGTATTGGGGACTCACCAGGTGGAATTAGTATGCCTCGATTATTCTTTTCCAAGGGCTCTATCCATGAGAAACCAATTCCAAGGTCACCCGACCTCTTATATTTATCGGAAATATGGACCCTGTCGGCCGCATTTTTTTCGTGGGCATAGACTGTCCACCGGTTCATCTGCTCGAAATCTTCAATTACCTGTCGCTGGTTGAGATCTGTATCTACGGCCGTTATATCGTCGAAGCTCAGACTGCCTGGTGGCATCCTGGAAAATCCACTTCCGGACAGAAATAAAGAAACTAGGCTCAACGTACCGGGCGGTTTGTGATCGAGATGAGTGATATCGAATTCCAAATGAATCCAGCCGCCGTTTTTTGGTCCTGAATTAGTTTTTGATTCTAGTACTCCTATGAGCACGTTATGGTACGACCCATATGAATCAAGAAGACGGCCATAGAGATTAATGGATAAACCGGACACTCCTGAATTGAGATTCTCTGTGTTAACCCAAACACCTATTAGATCAGTGGCAATAGGTATAACTAGTCCAGCGGGTGGCTCAGACTGTAGTTTAACGGCAGTAGGATTTTGTAATTTTAGTGGTGCCAGCAAATCTGTAAGAGTATTTGCATTTGGTGAAAGATCTTCACGGAACCACGAGGTTCTGGGAAATGTAACTGGATCTAAGGCAAATATTTTGGTGCGCTCACCACCTGTGTTTCCCAGTACTATTCCCGTGTCTCGAATTACAGGGCTTACAGATTCGATACCATTAATATCAATTATTTCTTGCTTACGCGTTTCATATTTCTGATTCGAAAACGAAACGTGTGTTAATACGACATCGCCACCGTGCTTATAAAGGTATTGATCTTCATGGCTTTTAGTGAGAGTCTCTTGAAACGCGGAGCCAAGTACAAAGATTGCGGTCGCCATCATTATGATTACCGTAATCAATCCAAGAGATAGGGAATCCCGGGCTATCCTAGCAAACGATAATCTTATCCAAACGAACGGAGTATAACTAATCCATTTCGCGGTGATTTGAGAGACACACGGCAAAATTCTTAGTATTACAAAGGAGGTTGTTACCAAACCTAGAGTTGGGACAAGTAGAAGTGTCGGATTTATTTTTATTGAAGAGGATGATATAGATCTTCCAATCAAGCTGTCCCGTTGTTCTAGTTGCCACCAGAGGATTCCCATTATTATCATTATTAAGATGTCAAAATAGTAGCGTTGTATGAAATATGTATTAGAAGGCCGAGATCTGGACCGGAAAAATGCAAGGCTATGGATACGACTGAGATTTACACTGGAAAGAAGCAATATAAGCAAAGTGAGTATCCCGACTATCCCGGACCACAGGAAAGTATAAATAGATAACCCTGTAGAGGATGCTTTCCCAAGTGCCAGCTGGTTGGATCGTGGTTAAAAGCCAGGTTTTGCATATTAGTAGAGCTAAAAATGGGGCAGNTATGCTGATAACACTAACGATTAGACCCTCGGTTAAGGTTANGAGGCAGATTGATTGAGTTCTGCTGGTNCCTCTACTACGTAATATGCTGGCCTCGGTACTCCGTGATCTGCCTAGAAACCCTAATATNACGAACAGGAAATAGAAGACTATCGAGAGCACCAAGGTGACAAACATAATTAAAGGGACTCTGGACCACAATAAATCTTGTTGGAACGTCGCTAATAACCCTGTGCCTCTGCTATTTTCAAGTAGGGTTAGAAGTAATGACCTAGGGATTTTTTTATTTATATCGGTTTCTAGTCCGGCAAAAGCATCTCTCGTATCTTGAAGAATCTCATATCGAAGATTTTCTGTATTTAAGTATAATAACCACGCAAAATCTCCTACTAGGGAATTAAAGCGCCCGCCTATACCGTCTAAGAAAGCGGATTCTTTTACATAGAANGGTATTAATGGCTTNTCATCTACTTCTTGTAGATTGAAATAAAAAGGTACTCCTAACCAATAAGGGTCGAAAGGGTCTGAAGGGTGTGCTATACCCGCAACTTTTAACGTAATCCGTTGACTGATGTCAGTTTTATACGGGAAAAGGAAGACTTCATCCCCGACAGAGATAGCCATGGATTTTGCTGCNTGCTCCCCGATTACTGCTTCTAGATATATGCCATTTGCGTCANTGCGGTAATCCTTTGAGGGCCAATTACCTTCCTTTAACTCCGAATATTGTTCAAATTTCGTGAGGAAAAAAGGGCGTCCTAACATAATGTTCAGAGAAGCCCGGTTGGGTTCTGAAGAGTAAGCAAACGGTACATTGGGATGAGTTTGCCCGCGGCGGTTGGTCTGATTTAATAATTCGCCGATTCGTTTTTGGATAATATTGTTGACAGTGGAGTTCAATGATTCGTAGTCGGCCCTTGCAATAGGGCGATCATGGACCATTAATTGCCCGTTTAAGGCGTTAAGAGATGTTGTTGCGATAACGTGTTGTAAGCCGCTTTGCGCTATGGCCCGAGAGTAAATTTCGCTGGCCGAAGCAATAGTAGTAGTTGCCACAACCCCAAAGGAAGTAGTTGCCACAACCCCAAAGGAAGTTATGGCTAAAATTAGCCATATTGGTCTAATACGACGTGGAATAAGCCAGAGGACAACGCCTATCCAGTTAAGCATCTAACGATAAGAGCCTTTTGAAACTATCATTTTTAAAGCATTGTGGAGTTCCTTGGAACTATACAGCATAATCTTTGATTATAGTTTCCAAAGTTCAAGCTAAATAGATTGTTAAATGATTATCGTTTAGCTATCGGCAGAATTTCTGATCAACTGTTTTAGGAGCGGCAAAACCTGTTCGGCGGTCCTGTGGCATTCTTCCACATGGGGAAATCCAGATAGGATGAATTCGTCGATGCCGAGTTTCCAATAAGATAATAATTGATTTGCAACCTGTTCCGGAGTCCCGACCAGGGCGCTGCCACAATTTACGCGCACTTCTGACAACCCGTTCCATAAATGTTGTGATAGTTTATGGTTTTCAACTTGCCGAGCTTGGGCTTGTTGGCCTACCATTGCGGTGCCCTCAATTGCTGCTCTCCTCTGGGCTTTTACCTGAGGGTCGGCGTTACTAATAAGCTGGTCAGCTGCATACCATGCTTCCTCTTCGGTGTCTCGGACTATTAAGTGGGTTCTTAAACCATAAAACTCGTCACGTTGCGTTTGGCTGAAATAGCTTTTCAGAGAATCCAGCCTATTAGCGGTATCGTTCAATGGCTCAATCCATCCTAGGTGGACATCAGCTTGTCGAGCAGATAATCCCATTGCTCGTTCAGAGACTCCTCCCAAATAAAACTTGGGTCCGTTATCTATCCCGGGTGACGGCGANCAATAAGCACCGTCAAGNCTGTAAAATTCTCCTTCGTANTAGGTAGGACCCGGCTCCCCCCAAAGACATCGGCACGCCTCAATAAACTCTTCGGCCCGCTGGTATCTAGTTGCGTGATCACTCACTTCCCCTAACCTTTCAAAGTCGTTTTGTATCCCTCCAGGTACTATGTTGATGTCTAACCTCCCATTAGATATTTGATGGAAAGCAGCAGCCATTTGAGCAAATAGACCCAAGGAAATAAACCCAGGACGTACAGCTACTAAAAAGCGTATTTTCTTTGTTACNGCCGCGAGAGCTGTGGCAGTTGTCCATGTTTCAGCTAAGGGTTGGTCCTCAGAGAAGAGACCGTTTGCAAACCTGGTTGGAATCAGGAGAGAATAAAACCCTAGTTCTTCTGCGGTCTTGGCTACTTGGGATAAATAATCAAAGCTAGGCGGTCGTTCGGCTAGTCGAGTGCCTGCATGTTCCCCGTCTCCATCTATTGGAATAAACCAGTCGAATTTGACTTCTGGTCGATTTGCCGTATTAGCCATTAATATCTCCTGTTTGTACGTCTTGTGATACGTTAGTTGTACGCGGGGAATAATGTGCCAGTCTAACAGTGTCCGTAGGTATTTAATAACATAGATCCCAGGCTCCATATTCAGGCAACTGGGATATTATTCTGTTCCTGCTCCTGTTCTTTTTTATACCANAAAATCATTACTATTCCCGCGGCCAAAATACTCATCATGTCCCCAAACACCCATAGGATTAACCCACCTAATTGTTGATCTATGATGGGAGACAATCCGAGAGGTTGTGGGAATTCTTGATACGCTTCATATAGCAGGTTGCTATTGAACGTGATGGCGGCACCTAGAATCGTATTTGGGATTACTATCAATCCCAAATAGAGTATTCGTAACCCAAAGTGAAGCCTGGATCGGTGAGGCTTGGGATCGATCACCAGCCACCAAAAGAGAAATCCGGAGAGCAACATGGTCATGTGCATTCCGGAATGGATCAGGTCGCTTCTAACCGCCATGTCGTGTGCTGCAGGGACTTGCCATAGATAAATTGTCGCNATGAAGACTATAGTAGTTAATACAGGATTAGTAATGAACCCNTAAACCTTATGAGATATTGAAGCTCTCACGATGGGTTTTATNATCCCTTGTAAAACCCAAGGAGGCGTACCTCTTAACATAGGTGTTAAAGGTGCTCCGGATAAAACGAGTAAAGGCCCGAGCATTCTGAGTAAAAGGTGTTGTACCTGATGTATCGAGAACTGATGCTCCGCTAAAGGATCTATGGGCGATTGAAGGGCTAGAAAAATAATAATGAGGCCTGAGAAGAATGAGATGCGTTGCCATTTTGAAACTGGATGACTGGGGTGGTTCCATCTGTTAAGCCCATTGATGTATAAAAAGGCGGCAAGAAATATACCTAAGCTTGGCAAGGGGTTCGTGTTCCATGCCAATAATAGATTCTGCCCGGGTTCGATCCCGCCGTGGGCTTCTGCGGTTGCTGTGCGGGTGACCCAGAATCCAANGCCTAGAAATAATGCAGTTAATTTAAAAAAAGAGTTAATCATCACTTCCTGCACTACGACGCCTCACAGCTTTTTTACTAGTCCATATCACATAGATGGTTCCGAGGATAATNCATAAAAAAGCACCCATAAATACCAGNCTACCGGCGATCGTGGTTCGTGCTTCCGGAACACTTACTTCGGGTGTGTCGATTTCTACTCTTCCCAGTTTGCTGGAGATATCTACCNTGCTAGACCAAATACCAGGCGCTTCTAATTGGACTGTTGCCAGGTAAATTCCNGGCTCAGAAGGTTGGTGCAATGCAGTTGCCCAACCTTTCCCCCCATCTGTGGTGTGCCGTAAGTTTATGATGACTCGGGCGTCTGTGACAGGCGCTNCATCAGAGGATTCGGTGATATTTATTCGATACGTAACAGTTCCCAGGGAAATCTGCGATGCGTCGGATCTTACTATGATTTTGTAAGCTCCTGCCTGTACGACGAAATCGTCCACTTCGACATTTTGTGCATTTGCTTTGGACGAAGGAATTANATACGTAAATCCAAATGATAGGACTAACATTGCTATGATGATTGTTTTCAAGATTTCGTTGCTAGAGCACATTATTTCTTAGATTACAGATACTGAGCACAGTTTNGTATAAANAGGAGGNTGTCATAGTACATTAGCCGCTAGGCTATAAACCGCTGACANCCTCCTCTTTATAAGAATCTTCTCATGTTAGTGGTATNTGGTATGTCTTATTNATTTAACTAAGTTAATTGATTGTTAATCAGATTTGGAATGTTTTATTCCAAATACCCGGGGATCCCGGAGCGTGTGTCATTAGATCTCTCATCCTCGGGTTATCCGGATTAATATCTCTCTGCGCTAACCATTCTGAACTTTCAGATACTTTGGAATGCTCAAATTCGTAAACCACGGCGTAGTTAGGCTGTCCTTTTACAGCTTTCCAACGTCTGCCTCGGATACATCCAGGAACTTTTTCGTAGTTTGGTACGTAGACCCCACTGTACCATTTGTTCCATTCGTCCGAGTTCTCAAGGGCTATATCCATACGCCCGATCTGTAGTGCTTGTGCCATATCCGAGCCTGAAATGTCAGTGGTTAAGTTGGAGGGATGGATCATCTCATACACATTGTTAATTAAATTACTTCCTATCACCCGCGGCCCGATTTTTTGGGCCCATTCAGTTGGTTTCCTGCTAGTAAATGCATCAGTTTCGACAACGGAGGGGCTCTGGAGTTCGTAGCAGGCAAGGTGTTTTGGCCCACTCATTACGGCCTCGTAACGAGCTGCATTCAGTACTCCGGGTACACTTAGTAATTCTGGAAGATGTTCTTCGTTATACCAGTGATTAAATTCGTCTTCATGTTCGGATGGAACATCCACCCAAAC
>PAMF01000043.1 GCA_002707185.1 Chloroflexota bacterium
AGGTGCTTCGGAGGTTGTCAGGATTCTGTGACCCAGGGTTGGATATCGCGCTCGTAAGATAAAATTTCAAAAGCCTCAAAAAATAAAGCTATTTCTCGTTGGGCGGACTCAGGGCTATCGGACCCATGTACCAGATTACGGCCAATATTTAGTCCAAGATCACCCCTCAACGTGCCGGGGGGAGATTTTATCGGGTCAGTTTCGCCCATAGTTTGTCGTACTAATTGGACAACATTGTTGGCTTCCCAGACCATGGCTGTTACGGGAGACGACGTGATGAAGTCGACCAACCCCTTGAAAAATGGACGGTCTACATGCTCGGCATAGTGTTTTCCGGCGAGGTTTTCATCCATTTGGATCAATTTCATGGCCGCTAGTTTGAGGCCTCTATTCTCAAGCCGGCTTATTACTGTCCCAATCAAACCCCGCTGTACTCCGTCAGGCTTTACTAAAACTAGTGTTCGTTCCATATAATTGATTGTCCTCCTAGATTCTTATACTGCTCCGAAGCTAATCGTCTTGGGTTATTATTTTCCTCGTTGGGATATCACATCCCTACGCTTAGGAGTACCTATAGATGGCATCCTTAGATAGTAAGGTTGCAACGTACGAATATCATTACCACCTTTTTCGTCGATCAAACGTTCCGCAGAAGTTGCTAAAGACCAAAGTCTTGTGGAAGGAGAAAAAGGTATGACTATACCCAATTCACCAAGCTCATTTCTGATTCTATCCTCCATTACCACCAGCCCCTCTCCACAAAATATTGTTAGGTGTTTGACTCTACTTATTAACTCCTCGGGTTTCATGATAGTTGTCTCTTCTATTTGTTTGCCGGTTGCTTCAAAAGCTGCTACAGCAATTTCCTGGCGTCCGACATCACATATTCCATTAACCGGGATGCCATTGTTAAGGAAAGCGTGAGCTTCCAAGTCTAGGGTCTTTATACCCATTAAGGGTATCTCATCTGCTAAGGCCAATGCTTTTGCTGTATTTACCCCGACCCTTAAAGCGCTAAAACTCCCGGGCCCGAGCGCACAGGCGATTCCATCTAAATCTTTGATCGATATTTCATGTTGTTTGAGAGCATCAGATATGGCGGGTATTAGATTGGCGGAATGGTTGGTTTTAGAGTACCAATTCCGGATGGACACCACTTGGCCATCTTGAGCTAACGCGATTCCTGCGTATCGTGTGGAGGTGTCTATAGCAAGTAGCATTAACTTTGGCCTTTAACCTGTGAGATCTCTTTAAGTTTATTGAAGATCAAGTCGAACCGCGGTGATGGGCCATAGAATGATAAGCTTCTTGAATCATTATTTGGACCATACTTTAGGTCAATCCAAAGAGATTCCTCTGGCAATATACTACTGGCCCTATCCGCCCACTCTATCACACAGACATCGTTTGCAGTTAGTTGATCTTCTATGCCAAGATCCCATGCTTGAAACTCATCATCGATTCTGTATAGATCCATATGATGGAGTACTAGTCTACCTTGATATTGTGTCATCAAAACAAATGTAGGGCTTCGGACGTAACCTGTTACCCCTAAACCTGCAGCTATGCCTTGAGTTAAGCAAGTTTTGCCTGTACCAAGTTCACCAGATAGTAAAAATATATCTCCTTCCTGAGCATTTTCGCCGATGTATAGTCCTATCGTCTGTGTCTGTTCGGCGCTATTAGTTAAGATTTCAAGTTTGCTTTCCATATGCTTTAACGATAATGATCCCATCCCGAGGTGGAGGTGCTTAGAAGTTCTCCATTGGGACCCACTAGAGTTACTTGTCCGGGTTCGCCATCTACGATTTCACCGATGATGCTAGATGAGCTTGGGAGTTCTGATTGAATATTAGCCATCAGTTGAGGACTAGCGCTGAATAGCAATTGATAATCTTCTCCGCCGTGGAGTGCCAACTCTAACCAATAATCGGGAAAAGCTTGTTTCACGAATGGGTGAACCGAAATTTGATCGGTGTAGATTCTTGCTGCAACTTGACTGGCTCGAGTTAATTTGGATATATCATCAGCTAATCCGTCGCTGATATCCATGGCCACCTGAACCCCGTGTTCTGATAAGAACACGCCCGTTTCAACTGCCGGGTACGGACGTCTATGCTGATCGAGCAAAAAATCTCTTATGTTTTGTGAAACCGTATTTCTTTCCTCGAGCAATTTTAATCCTGCTCCGGATGATCCTACATATCCCGTGGTGCCAATCATGTCACCGGGCTTAGCTTTAGTTCGGACCATTGGTTGTCCAGAATGAATGCCAATGAGGCCAACGGTTATAAATATCGAATTGGCTCGAACCATATCTCCGCCAACTATTCTTACACCATACAAATTACTAATTTTCGAGTAACCTTGATAGAGGTCTTCTAAATGACTAATTTCTGTTTCTGGAGGTAATCCAAGCGTGATCAACGCGTATTTGGGTTTTCCACCCATTGCAGCTATGTCGCTGATGTTCGAGGCTAGAGATTTCCAACCAATGTCGGTCCAGGTGCTGGTGGCTAAATCAAAATGTACTCCTTCTACCATGGTATCTGTCGTAAAAAGCTCAGTGCCGCCGTTCGTTTTCCAGGCTGCTGCATCATCGCCATTGTCGACCATCAGCCGATAAGGCATGTCACCGTAGATCGGAACTGTGCTTCTTTGAGCTGTGATCGCTTGGAGAAGGTCTATGACCTTGAATTCGCCCAGATCCTTTATTTGCATAATCTAAAAATTATATCTTTAGTGTTAATGGGACTCAAGGAAAATTGGTTGGATTTTTCTCTTATAACATTAGTTACGATGCTATATAGAACGATCTGGATATTGTTTGTCAAGTATTAAGGGCTACTCAGTTAATAGGTTTATGTGTATAATGTCGCATAGGGAAATAGGTTTGTGATAATTTTAACAATCAATTAATCCTCTATGTGTGGCATTGATTCCAATGCTGTCCACATCACTCACCGCCACTAATAATCATTGAATCGGCAAGGGACACTTGCCTTTTACCAATTGGGATAGGGGTTATACCTATGGTTCGGAATCCGTTAAAGCAATTGGCAGAAACCGGTCTTTATTCCCCAGAGCTGGAACACGACAGTTGTGGGGTCGGTATGGTTGCGAACATCAAGGGTGGGAAATCTCACTCGATCATAGAAGAGTCCCTCCAGGTTTTGAAAAACCTTGGTCATAGGGGCGCTTGTGGTTGTGATCCGGATACGGGAGATGGGGCTGGTATATTGATTCAGATGCCTCATGCCTTTTTCGAGAAGGAATGTGCTCGAATCGGCATAGAACTTCCAAACGGGCAGGCTTATGGGGTAGGGATGGTTTTTTTGCCTCCGGATGATGAAGCTCGACGGCTATCGGAAGTGTTGATTGAAGAAGTGGTACATGCTGAAGGCCTTGTATTGCTGGGATGGCGAGATGTGCCCGTTAATCCTCCTGCTCTAGGTAGAGATGCAAGAGAAGTGCAGCCAGTTATCCGACAGATATTTGTTAAGGGTGGTCCGTCTATTAACGGCGCTGATGAATTGGATCGTAAGCTTTATGTTGCGAGGAAATCTATAGAACACAGGTTGCCAGAAACTGATATCAATGATGACCAAGCCGATTATTTTTATGTATGTAGTTTTTCGTGTACCACGATAGTCTANAANGGTTTGTTAATGGCCGATCAAGTGGACGNATTCTACCAGGATATGAAAGATGAAGACCTGGTGAGTGCGTTCGCTTTAGTGCATTCNAGGTTTAGTACCAATACTTTGGGTCACTGGAAATTAGCTCATCCTTACAGGTTTCTTGCGCATAATGGTGAAATCAATACGCTACGGGGCAATGTCAACTGGATGGCAGCTCGTGAATCTCAATTTGAATCCCCCTTATTTGGAAATGACATAGCCAAGATTGCTCCAGTTATGACGGTTGGGGCCAGCGACACAGCTTGCTTTGATAACGCCTTAGAGCTGCTNCTTATGAGCGGCCGGGATCTAGGGCATTCCATGCTTATGATGATCCCAGAGGCATGGGATCAAGATGTCAGCATTTCACAAGAGAAAAAAGATTTTTATGAATATCATTCCTGTCTGATGGAACCTTGGGATGGTCCTGCGATGATGGTAGCNGCCAACGATCAGACTATATGTGCTGTTCTAGATAGGAACGGACTCAGACCGTTTCGTTACACGGTNACTAATGATGATCGACTTNTAATGGCCTCTGAAACAGGTGTGCTNGATATNCCTGCGGATCAGGTCAAGGAGAAGGGTCGTTTGCAGCCCGGCAGGATGTTTTTAGTTAATCTTGAAGAAGGGCGAATCATTGGTGATGAAGAGCTGAAAAAAGATTTGGCGAGTCGGCAGCCGTATGGGTCTTGGCTTACTGACCAAAAAGTCTCGTTAGAATCTCTGCCAGTACTGCCGGTACCACCGGATTTAAATGCCGTAGATCTAACGATTCAACAGAAAGCCTTCGGTTATACTGCGGAAGAGCTACGCATGCTGACAACGCCAATGGTGGCCAGCGGCAGCGAAGCCATTGGGTCGATGGGTAACGACGCGGCTTTGGCCGTGCTGTCAGGAGAAAATCAGCTCCTTTTTAATTATTTTAAACANCTATTTGCTCAAGTGACTAATCCTCCGTTAGACGCCATTCGGGAGGAATTAGTTACTTCGAAAGCCACTTTTATTGGTAGTGAACAAAACCTGTTTGATGAAACTCCGCTTCATTGTCGGCAGTTATCAATTCACTCGCCAATATTGAATGACCANGAATTAGAACAGATTCGCCAATTGGATATGCCAGGGATTAAATCNGTTACCTTGTCAATGTTGTTTGATCCAGCTAAAGGGAAAGGGGGCTTAGAGACTGGCTTAGATACACTCTGCCAAGGAGCTTCATCAGCAATTGAACAGGGTTGTAATATATTGATTTTGTCCGACAAAGGTGTTGATGCTAACCATGCTCCCATACCTAGTTTGCTAGCAACATCAGCGGTACACCATCATCTGATTAGAAAAGGTACTAGGACAAAGATAGGATTAGTAATAGAGTCTGGGGAACCACGAGAGGTTCACCACTTCGCATTGTTGGTAGGTTATGGAGCCGGAGCGATTCATCCTTANTTGGCTNTACAGACTGCACGAAAGTTGGTCATTGATGGCGAAATCGATGATGTTCAAGCTTCTTATGCCGGCGACAATTTTATCAAAGCTAATGAAAAGGGCTTGATAAAAGTGATGTCCAAAATGGGTATATCTACGGTTCAGAGTTACAGAGGAGCTCAAATTTTTGAGGCGATTGGGTTGAGTCAGGATCTGATAGATNGGTATTTTACNGGAACGCCTTCTCGCATTGAAGGAATCGGTCTAGATGATNTAGAACACGACGCCTTAGAGCGGCATGCTGGAGCCTTTGATGAGCTTGATCTGTCCGGCCAANGAGTATTGGAACCTGGTAGCTTTTATCAATGGCGCAGAGGTGGAGAAGTACACCAATGGAATCCGGAATCTATTTCTAAACTTCAGGATGCCACTAGAAGTAACGACTGGGTAAAATACCTGGAATTTGCTCAACAGGTGAATGATCAAAGTAAGCAGATGGCTACTTTAAGGGGTTTATTAAAAATTAAATCAGGTATTAACTCGATTCCAATTGACCAGGTAGAGCCGGCATCTGAAATAACAAAGCGCTTTGCAACTGGCGCTGTATCTCTAGGATCGATTAGCCGCGAAGCTCATGAAACTATGGCTATCGCCATGAATCGTATAGGCGCTAGAAGCAATACTGGTGAGGGCGGTGAAGATTACAACCGTTACAACTTGGATGATAATGGAGATTCCAGAAGCAGTGCTATAAAACAAGTAGCCTCNGGNNGATTNGGNGTAACNNCNNANTACTTAGTNAATAGCTACNGANNTNCANATNAAAATNGCTCAAGGNNCNAAGCCGGGGGAGGGAGGTCAGCTACCCGGGCACAAAGTTGACGAGTATATTGGCTGGGTAAGAAACACGACGCCGGGCGTAGAACTTATTTCACCTCCTCCACATCATGACATCTATTCGATTGAGGATTTGGCTCAACTCATCCATGATTTAAAAAACATAAACCCGAAAGCGCGTATACACGTGAAGTTAGTTTCGGAAGTTGGTGTCGGTACAATCGCAGCCGGAGTTTCAAAAGGGCATGGAGATGTTGTACTGATAAGTGGGCATGACGGTGGAACTGGTGCATCTCCAGAGTCATCGATTAAACATGCAGGGCTGCCGTGGGAATTGGGAGTGGCTGAAACTCACCAGGTGTTAGTCGCTAACGATCTTCGGAGCCGGATAGTCGTCCAAACTGATGGCCAATTAAAAACGGGTCGGGATGTTGCTGTAGCAGCAATGCTAGGAGCAGAGGAATTTGGCATGGCGACCGCGGCGCTTATAGTTAATGGTTGCATAATGCTACGTAAATGTCATTTGAATACCTGTTCGGTAGGAATAGCTACCCAAGACCCTGAATTACGTAAACAATTTGCGGGTGACCCGGATCACTTAGTTAACTATTTTAACTTTGTTGCGGAAGATTTGAGACTGATTATGGCAGAGTTAGGCGTCCGGTCAGTTAATGAGATGGTAGGAAGGGTGGACTTACTCGAGACCGCAGAGGATATCGAAAATGCAAAGGTCAATGGGATAGATCTATCTAGGCTACTGTCTCCAGCCTCTGGATCCGGTGAAGTGGGGGTTTATTGCAGCCAAGAACAGGATCATGGGTTGGAATTAGCGTTAGATAACCAGCTTATATCCCTTGCAAATGATGCGCTGGAGCTTAAAAAACCTGTTCACATAGATATGCCTATATCTAACTCTAACCGCACTTTCGGAGCTATGCTAAGCGGGGAAATAGCTAAAAGGTGGGGAGAGGAGGGGCTTCCAGAAAATACTATAAATATCGATGCATGTGGATCTGCTGGCCAGAGTTTTGGTGCTTTTCTGGCTAAGGGTATCACGATTCGATTAGAAGGCGACGCTAATGATTATGTCGCAAAAGGTATTTCAGGCGGAAGGATTGTTATTACACCGCCGACTGAGGCTACCTTTGTTCCAGAAGATAATATAATAATCGGGAATGTAGCATTGTATGGCGCTACAGGTGGGGAAGTATTTGTTCACGGTAGGGCAGGAGAAAGATTCTGTGTGAGAAACAGCGGTGCAAAGGCAGTTGTGGAAAGCGTAGGTGATCATGGGTGTGAATATATGACCGGTGGGGTGGTGGTCATTCTAGGTTCTACAGGTAGAAACTTTGCAGCTGGAATGAGCGGAGGTATAGCTTTCGTTTACGACGAGAATGGGGACTTCGAATCCCGTTTCAACTCGGGGTCAGCCGATTTAGAAGTGGTTGCTGAGATAGAAGACACTAATGTACTCAGAGATATGATAGAGAATCATGAAAAACTTACCGGAAGTAAACAGGCTGGTATGATATTGGGGAATTGGCAGGGGTCGATCTCAAAATTTAAGAAAGTTATGCCTCGCGATTATAAACGAGTATTGGAAGCCAAGGCTAATAAAGAAGATACGGAATTGGAAGAAGTACGGTATGGGTAAACCCACGGGATTTCAAGAATTTGTTCGTTTGACTCCTGGCAGACGTCCTGTTCAAGAACGAACAAATGATTATGATGAATATTATCAAAGATGGTCTGATCAGCAAGCGAAAGAGCAAGGATCTCGTTGCATGGACTGCGCTGTGCCGTTTTGCCACATGGGTTGTCCTTTAGGGAACGTTATTCCTGAATTTAATCATCAGGTCTATTTAGGTGATTGGGAGCAAGCTTTACGAGTACTGCTCAGTACTAACAACTTTCCTGAATTCACCGGGCGGATTTGTCCTGCCCCATGTGAAGCTTCATGTGTACTAAATATTAATGCGGACCCAGTTACCATAGAGCATATTGAAAAAGAAATCTCTGAACGGGGATTTGAAAACGGATGGATTAAAGCAGAGCCACCACTCGTTCGTACCGGGAAAAAAGTTGCTGTCGTAGGTTCTGGTCCTGCAGGTTTGGCTGCTGCCCAACAGCTCAATCGAGCGGGCCATTCTGTGACGGTTTTTGAGAGAGATTCCCATGTAGGTGGTTTGTTAGCCTTGGGAATTCCGGATTTCAAATTGAGTAAAGATGTCGTTCGACGTAGAGTGGGCCTAATGGAGGAAGAAGGGGTGGTGTTCTTGACTGGTGTCAACGTAGGAGTAGACCGATCGGTAGACGATATCAGGAAGGAGTTTCACGCTATCTGTCTAACAGGGGGTTCCACAGAAGCTAGAGATTTACCTGTCCCAGGAAGGGAGTTACTAGGTATCCATATGGCGATGGAGTATTTGCCTCAGCAAAACAAATTGTTGGCAGGTGAAACGATACCTCCCGGTCAAAGAATTAACGCTGAAGGTAAGCGGGTAGTCATATTGGGCGGTGGCGACACAGGGGCTGATTGTTTAGGTACTGCACATAGGCAAGGTGCGGAATTAGTACATCAGTTTGAATTATTGTCGGAGCCGCCGATCGAACGAGTTTCTGATAATCCTTGGCCAGAATGGCCTAACATATTGAGATCATCCGGTGCTCATGAAGAAGGGGGGATAAGAGACTACGATATATTGACTAAGTCGTTTTCCGGAAGTGATGGACAGGTTGAAAAACTGCATGCCGTACGAGTTTCTTGGGGTAAAGATGAAAATGGTAGATTCAATATGCAAGAAATTCCCGGTAGCGAGTTTGATATAGATGTAGATCTGGTGCTTTTAGCGATGGGTTTCCTCCATCCTCAACATGAAGGTATGTTGAGCCAATTGGGTGTAAACCTTGACGGTAGAGGCAATGTCCAAATTGATGATAATCGAATGACCAATGTTCCAGGTGTCTTTGCAGGAGGGGATATGGCTCGCGGGCAATCCCTTGTCGTTTGGGCGATCGCTGAAGGAAGAGAAACCGCCAGATGTGTTGATGAATATCTAATGGGGCAAACTAAACTGCCACGATCTTTAACGGGTTAGAATATTATCGGCATTCGTGTGATAACCGTATCGATCTATGAGATACTCTAATTTATAAATAGCATCATGGTCGCTATCCCTCATATGCCAGGTATTCTTGCAGATCAAGCACCTGGATAGTGTTAGTAGTTCCACCAACTCCGGTTAAAAAGCCATGGACAATAGTTACCACATCGGTGGTTGATATCATACCGCTTTCAATACTTGCAGTTACTACTGACTGGACCAGTTCGGCGATGTCAGGGTTTGCTGGAAGGACACCAACCGGGCATACCCCCCATGCTAATGCCAATTGTCTCAATACTGATTCATCATGGGAAAAAACTATGATGTCTGCGTTCGGTCTAAAGCGGGCCAATTCAAACGCGGCTCTGCCTGTACTAGTTATTACGATCGGTTTCGAGTTTATTTCACCTACCAGTTTACTTGCACTAGCAGCTATGGCCTGAGTTCGATCTGTCCAGTTAAATTCCTGGTTATATACGTATATCTTTTCCGCTTCTTTAATAGTTACATCGGCTACCACCACGGCTTCCACCGGATACTGTCCTACAGCTATTTCATCCGACAATAGGATGGAGTCGCAGCCATCCAAAACTGCATTCGTGATGTCGGATATTTCTGCTCTAGTTGGAGTAGGGGAATTTACCATGGTTCTTAGCATTTGGGTGGCTATAGAAGAGTTTTTGGCAGCCATGCTAGCTTTCTTGACGATCTCTTTTTGTACTATAGGTACACGTTCCATAGGTATTTCTACACCGAGATCTCCTCGGGCTACCATCACAGAGTCTACTTCCCCAAGGATCTCATTTAGATTTTCAATTCCTTCCGACTTTTCTAATTTAGCCATGATTCTAGCTGTGCAACCGATGGTTTCCATGTACGATTTGGCAAAAAGTACGTCACCAACGGTCCGGACGAAGGATATTGCAATCCAGTCTACCTCTTGTTCGAGACCAAATTGCAAAGCTAATCTGTCTTCCTCAGTGAGTACTGGTATATCTATTTGAACCCCTGGGAGATTGACGCCTTTATGGGAAGATACTGGTCCCCCGTTTATGACTTTTGTAGATACCGAGGTATCATGTAAATCAGTTACTTCTAGGCATATCGTTCCATCGGATATGTAAATTAGATGGCCAACCCGTAAACTCTTAATTATTGATGGTTCTGGAAAAGGCAGCTTGATCGGAATACTTGAACTGGAATCAGGTCCTATTAGTACCTCATCGCCCTGATTTAACTGTATTTGCCCATTGATGTTACCGAGCCTAAGCTTTATCCCTCCCAAATCTTGTAGGATAGCTACTTGCTTATTGTGTTTTGCAGACAATGTTCTGATTGAGTCGATGACCTCTGCATGTTCCTCAAAGGTACCGTGGGAAAAGTTTAACCGTGCGCAGTCCATCCCTGCCAGTATGAGCTGTTCTAGTATCTCTGGCTCGCGAGAGGAAGGCCCGATAGTAGCAATAATTTTGGTTTTACGCATGGTAATAACCTTTTCTCTCAGTTATTCTGAATCAGACGATGGCGTTTAGGTGCGCCCAACATAATAGGCGTCTGTAGCTGTCTTGAGCCCGGTTATGCGGTTACGATTCAATTCATCCTTACGCTCTCTAGCCCATTGGTTTGAAACTTCGATGCCTTTGACTGTACCCTGGAAATGTGGCATGACGTATCTCGCTAAGAGTTCGTAACTGTGTTTGATTTTTTCGAATGGAGCCCAATCTTCAACTCTAATCATGAAACTACCGAAACCACCACTAATTTCTTGCAATCGTTCAATACCAGCAATGCAATCATCAGGGGTTCCAACTATCCACTGGTTATGTTCAACCATATAATCGACTATTTGATCTCTAGGAACATCAGGGACCTCGTTACCCAAGGTTTCACCAAAATATTCGCTCACTATTCTACCGCCGCCGAGGCGAATGTCCTCCATGGCTTCCTTTTTACTTTCTGCTAGATGCATGCCTACAACGAGTCCCCAGTCTTCTCTTTTTACGGTTTGGTTGTGCTCGGCTGCTGATTCTTCTGCAATCGACCATAGTTCCTTAAGACTAGTTTGGCGTACGGTGTCTCGGGGGATACTCATTGACAACACAGCAGCACCATGTTTACCAGCGAGCGTCACTCCGGAAGGCGATTGAACTGATGCAACGGCGACCGGTATATGAGGTTCCTGATACGGACGTAGTTGAAGCACTGCGTCGTTTAGTTCAAACCAGTCACTCTTATAGGAAAATGGTTCGGTCTCGTTAAATAATCGCAAAATAATCCCGAGAGATTCATCCATCATATCGCGTTGCCTTGCAGGATCTATTCCAAGCATCAGTGCGTCCGATGCTAGGGCTCCTGGCCCAACTCCTAAAATCACACGTCCTCTAGTAAGGTGGTCTAATAAAACTAAACGATTTGCAACCATGTAAGGATGATGATAAGGAAGGCTAATTACCCCAGACCCTAATTTAATGTGTTTGGTTCTTTCGGCTGCTGTCGCCATGAATACCTCGGGTGAAGCGATGGTTTCCCACCCCGCACTGTGGTGTTCTCCTATATAAGCTTCATCAAATCCTAATGAATCTAGCCATTGCAATAATTCTAGGTCTCTTTCAAGGGCCAGGGTCGGGTTTTCCCCGACTCTATGGAATGGTGCCATGAACACACCAAATTTCATCTTTGTTGATAATGTCATTGAATCACTCCTGTAATTTAGTGGACTCGATTATTCGATTTATTTTAGGAAAGTTTATCATGTAGAAAATAATTGATCCATTAAGTTAATGTAGGTATTGCAGACTGGCGAACGCTCTATAAAAATGGTATTGTTGGTTCAAACGCCGGCGAGATACGGTTCCTACGTTTTTATCCACAATTTGTTGAAGGAGAATAGACTATGTCAAAGATCAAACATATAGCTATTGCTACGCAGGATGCTGATGCCACAGCAAAGTTTTATACTGAGGTGTTTGGGCTAAAGGAGATAGCGAAGCTAAATAGTGATAACGCATCAGGGTATTATCTCAGTGATGGCAATATTAATGTTGCGGTCTTAGATTTTAAAAATGAACAAGTAGCTGGCCCTGAATATGGTACGGGATTCAGTGGTATCCATCATATTGGATTTGAAGTAGAAAGTCTTGAAGAAATTGCCGAGAAACTTCAGAAAGCTGGTTCTAATACCAGAGATGATATTAACCAAGCACTAGGTGTGGGTATGGGCGGAGCTGCTCATGCTAATGTAGAAGTTAAGTATAGCGGGCCCAATGGTGAGATAATAGATGTTTCTCAGACTGGTTGGGTTGGGACGAAAGGTCTAGATTAAGTTACTTAAGGTAAACTAAAAGAAAAGCCGCGTTCAATCAAAACGCGGCTTTTCTTTTAGATAATATTAATCGGGGCAAAAGGTCAATATCGGGCTATTCGTGTCGATATTATCGAAATCTATTTTTAATGACATCCCACTTTTAATAGTCTCAGGATTGGATGCATCGACGTTAGATAGTCGGGCGCTGATTCTGGGTCCTTCTGTTAGAGTAACCACGCCGCTGCAATACGGGTTGTTTCTACCGTAGCCTTGTTGCTCCATACGGGCCGGTACTATAGAGATACAGGTAAAGGTGCTTAAATATCCCGTTCCATTAAATTCATACCATTCTATGTCTTTACTGTGGCAATTAGAGCACAATATACGGGGTTCTACGGATAGTTGGGTACACTGGTTACACTGTATACCCATGAACTTGCCTTCGGTTAGGAAAGTGTAAAAGGAATCTGAATTGAATTCCCTAGGCATAGTAATTTTATCCTCGACGTAGAATATGTACCACGCAGGTGCCGCCAGTTCCACCCACGTTATGGGTTAGTCCTATTTCCAGATCAGGGCGGGATAGTTGTCTAGGTCCTGCCTCTCCCCTGAGCTGATGAAAAACTTCGATTACTTGTGCTACTCCTGAGGCACCAACTGGGTGTCCTTTAGATTTGAGTCCTCCGGATGTATTAATGGGTCTGTCTCCAGCTAGCGCTGTTCTGCCTTCGTCAACTGCTCTAGGTCCTTCGCCAGGCTCAAAGAAGCCGAGATCTTCACTGGCAATTATTTCCGCAATGGTAAAGCAATCATGTACTTCAGCAACCTGTACATCTTGTGGTGTGATTCCTGCCATCTGATACGCCTCAGAACTAGCATGCTTGGCTGCGGCAAGCGAGGTCAATTCTTCTGCGGCATGTAGCGGTCTACCGGTTGCCTGTCCGGTTCCAACTATATGAATAGGCTTATCAGTGAAATTCCCTGCAATTTCAGAACTCGTTAGTAATAAACATGAGGCACCGTCTGTTATCGGAGCGCAATCATAAAGTCTCAATGGCCATGCTACCCAAGGGTTTGACATCGGGTCGTTTAAAAAATCAAGTTCGTCTTTCCATTCTGGGATAGACTCGCCCCGTTCTTCTGCCCGGTTTTGGCGTCGTTCCATCATTTGTCTAATCGTTACATTAAACTGTGCTTTAGGATTGAGTGCTCCATTATTATGGTTTTTAATACCGACTTTTAGAAGATGGTTTAAATTGGTTTCGTACCTATCCATATGGGCTTTGGCGAGGGCGCCGTAGATGCCTGGAAAAGTTAGTCCTGTGGGTACTTCATAGACGCAGTCGGCTGCCGTAGCCAACACGTCGGTGACTCCTTCAGTCGGCAGGCTTGTCATTTTTTCTACTCCACCGACCAAGACTATATCGTACATTCCGGAAGCGATGGCCATGATGCCTTCTCGTAGTGCACTTCCACTGCTGGCGCACGCGTTTTCGATTCGAGTTACAGGGGTTGGGGTGATGCCAATCCAATCTGCTATGATTGGAGCCGTGTGACCTTGTCCTTCAAATAGATCAGAAGAATAGTTTCCAAGATAACCACACTCAATATCCTCTGCATCTATTCCCTGATCTAGGGTATCCATTAAATCTTGGAAGGCCTCGACAAATAGGTCTCGACTAGTTTTCTGTTTGAAAGCCCCGAATTGGGACATGCCGACGCCTACGACAGAAACTGATCTCCCTAGTTGGCGTCTTCTCGTCGATACAACCATTTATCAAACCTCCTCCATTAATGCGGCCTTTTCGTTGGATTGACTCCGTACGTAATTATGCTGAGATGATTCAACCTAGTCAACTATCATAAATATTTTGATAGTAAGGTGGTTCGTTGCGCGTGGTGTAGGAATATAGATTTAATGAGTAGGGTGATGTTTTATGAGGTTTAGAAAAGAGTTTGATATTAATTTAATTGCCGGGTATTTATTGTATCCAGAATGGTATTAGGGTCCAGAGAGGACCTTGTTTCATAATGGAGGCTTAAGATGTAGATCAATTGTGTTCTCACACCACGATGCGATTTGCAAAAGCTTAGCCTCTGCTAACGCTGGACCTATCAATTGAACCCCTAGAGGTAAACCAGTCGTCGACAGCCCAGATGGTATAGTGATTGTCGGGAGACCACAGTATGTCCACGGTCCTTGGAACGCAGTGTTGCCAGTATTAGATAGATCAGCTAAGGCCGGAGTTGGGGTAGAAGGGGTGATTAAAACGTCTGCTTGTTCTGCCAAATTTTCCATTTCTCTTACAAATTCTAGTCTGCGTTCCTTAGCTTTAGAATATTCAATACCAGTGACCCTTAAACCTTTTTCGAGCATCTCTCTTAACTTGGGTTGATACATATCTTTCTGACCATTAAACATCGGTTCATGAAAGGCTGCGCCTTCCACAGACATGATCAACTGTTGGTCGGCTATAGCGGTTTGCATGCTGTCTGGAATCGAAAGATCTATCACTTGGGCATCTGATTTCTTAAAGCTTTCGAGAATATCGTCAAAATTATTCTTGGTTTGTTCGTCAGCTTGATCGTAAAAAAAATTGCGTAGCACCCCAAATTTTGGTTGAGAATATTTCGAAATATTACTTAAATAATCCGGTACAGGCTCCTTTAATGACACAGGATCTTTTGGATCTGTCCCAGCTAATACTTCTAATAGTAGGGCTGCATCTTGGACCGTACGGGATATCCAACCCATAGTATCTAATGTCCAGCTTACTGGTATGACTCCATAACGGCTGACTCTTCCCAAAGTGGGTTTGAAACCGACTAGTCCATTATATGAGGCTGGCCGTAATACCGAGCCAACAGTTTGTGATCCTAAAGCTACAGGGCACATTCGAGATGATACAGCGACGGCAGATCCGCTGCTAGAACCTCCAGGAGTATGTTTTGCATTCCATGGATTGATAGTTGGGGAAGGGTCAGCGCAAGCGAATTCGGTGGTTACGGTTTTACCGAGAATTATCGCTCCAGCGCTCTTTAGCTTGTCTACTATGGTCGCGTCATAGTCGGGGATAAAATCAGCTAAAACTCTTGAACAGGCTGTGGTGGGGATCCCTGCAGTATAATAAATATCTTTGACGCCTATAGGCACACCATGTAGAGAGCCTAAGGCTTCCCCCGATTTTAATTGCTTTTCTTTCGATTTGGCTTCTATCATCGCTTGATCTTGATCGAGATGTACCCAGGCTTTTAAAGAGGGCTCTAAAAGGTTTATCCTATCTAACAAGGCTCTCATTAGTTCGACAGGGGAAACGCTATTATTTTTAATGTTGGTTACTAGCTCAGAAACTGATAGCTCAAATAACTCCATTTATAGCTCCTGTGAAAAGATTCTAATTGGTTATATAGGAGGCTTGCGGTTATGCCATTCGGTAGATGATTCGAAAGCGTGGGCGACCCTAAGAACAGTAACCTCATCAAAGGGTTTACCGGCTATTTGAAGCCCTATAGGCAATCCATTATTCGTAAAACCACAGTTGACTGAAATAGCTGGGTTACTCGCTAAATTAAAGGGTGCTGTGAAATTGCGCCTACCGGAGAAGCTGCTGACCACTTCTTCCTTGCTAGTTAGGCCAGCTTTGTTAGGAATTAAAGTTGATGGTATAGACGAAGTTGGCATTAGCAATACATCTACTTGTTTAAGGGCATCAATGATTTGTTTGCGTAAAATTTCTCTGAGTTTAATGGCTTTTTGGTAGGCTGCTCCTGGAAGAATACTTCCCATCAACATACGGATTTGGTTATTGTAATCAAATTTCTCCAAATTATTATTAATATGCTCAGTATTTAGGCTCGCGGCATCACTCGCGATGATCGTTGATGAAATGACAGCGGAATGTACTAGAAGTGGTAATGAAATATTTATAATCGTTGCTCCCAAGCTTTCTAGGACAGATATCGCGTCATTGGTAGCATCTCTTACCTCTGGATCTACAACATCGTTTTTGATACGTTCCTCAATAATTCCGATTTTCATCCCTTTTATATCACCAGTTAAATGGCTTAGGTAATCTGGTACGGCAGTGTTTCTGGTAAACGGATCGTTGCCATCGTATCCGGCGATGGCGCTGAGTGTGATGGCGCAGTCAGCGGTGGATCTGGAGATGGGTCCGACGGTATCCATAGACCAACAAGCTCCAAATACACCGTAGCGGCTGACCAGACCCCAAGTTGGGCGTATTCCAACTAATCCGCAAAAAGCAGCAGGGCCGCGGATTGATCCTGCTGTATCTTCTCCCAGTGATGTTGAACAGAGAAAGGCTGCGGTCGCAGCTCCACTTCCACTGCTGGATGTTCCGGGATTCCTAGATAAATCCCAAGGATTTAAAGGACGACCATAAGGATGGTAAAAGGCGTCTCCGCTGGCAAATTCGCTCATATTTAGTTTGCCGAGCAGTATTGACCCAGATCTTTTTAAATTAGATATCACCGTGGCATCAAAGTCTGGAACAAAATTTCTATGTACATTTGATCCGTTAGTGGTACGTATCCCTCTAGTGTATATCTGGTCTTTTACTGCAATAGGGATCCCGTGCATTGGGCTTCTATGATGACCATTCTGGATTTCTGTTTCAGCTTGTTTAGATTGTTCAAGAGCTTCTTCAGCGCATACAGTTATGAAGGAATTGAGTTTTGGATCTATTTCTTGGATTCTATTCAAATAAGCTTCGGTGGCTTCGACAGGTGAGACTGTCTTATTTTTAATTAAATTAGAGAGGTCTATTGTCGAGAGAAATACAAGATCTTTTTTATTCAACTCAGTTATCTCCGAATTTTTATTTGAGAGAGGGGCCAGCTAAAAGTTCATATCACTTAATCTTTTGACTGGTTCTCTATTAAAATTGGAAGCGCTTCTACGTTTGACCATTCACAATTGGGGATAGCTTCTAGGGCTTCTAGTAACCCGTTTAAGCTATGCCCTACTTCGATTAGTAGATGTTCAGGTATATTAACTCCAACGGATTTAGCCAGAGTTTCTATGTCGGAAATCGAAAGATCAGACATGGTGATACCTCCTTTGAAGAGAGATGTTAGGTCCTAAAAAATGTCGCGTTAACGTGTGGTTAGTCCCAAGATCGGCCAATTGTCTGTTGTTAATAAACCCTTGTCAATCGAATAACCGGCTTTCAAGGCGTATTAAGGTTGTATGTAGAAGAATTATAATAATAAGTATGTTTGGGCTGGTATAATTCTCAAGAATTAATAAGTATTTTGCGATAGGCTAAATTTGAACGCGGTGGAGAGTTTCCTTATGACTGGGATAATCGGTAGCCAGTGGACAGGTGTGATTTTAGCGGCGGGTCAAGGATCAAGGATGAAATCTAGTTTGCCGAAAGTCCTTCATCAAATTTGTGGGCGGGAACTAATTAAATATCCCATTGAATTGATGACTCAATTCAATATTGAAAACATTTTAATTGTCGTGTCGCCTGAGAATGTGGAGGAGATACGGCGGGAGTTAGGGGATGAGTTTGAATATGTTGTTCAGCCCGATCCTAAAGGTACAGGTGATGCATTGGAATGTGTCCTACCTGTGATATTTGGTACCGATTCTCAGATTCTCGTAGTGAATGGAGATGTCCCCCTGTTAAGACCGGAGTCAGTTGAAAGATTATGTTTGTCTCATTTGGATAAATCAGCACCTATGTCTCTGTTAACAGTGTTAGATGTGATAGATCAGGATCTCGGTATTATTCACCGTGATATGGAAGGACGAATTACTCATATAGTGGAAGCGACTGCTAGGTTAGATATTAAAAGCAATGCTATTCGGGAGGCTAACGTCGGGGTATATTGTTTTGATTCGCAATTTATTGGAGAAAGTCTAAATCTAATAACGCCTAACGACGTCGGTGAAAGATATATCACAGATTTAGTTGGAATCGCGGATGGACAGGGTAGGGACATAAACGCTGAAAACTGTTTTCAGCCTGAAGAATTGTTGGGGGTTAACAATCGGCTTGAGCTTTCCAAGGTAGAAGCGATTGAGCGGCGAAGAATTGTGGAACATTGGATGCTATCTGGAGTTACTATCCAGGATCCGGATTCTGTGTATATAGATCATGATGTAGTTATTGGTCAGGATTCAATAATTTTAGCTAATACTTCCTTACGCGGAAAAACCCTAATTGGTGAAAGTTGCCAAATAGGCCCGAATTCTGTGATAGATAGTAGTATTATTGGGGATAGAAACCGGATTACTTGTTCTGTTCTGGAATGTAGTACCATTGAATCTGAAGTTGAGGTTGGCCCATTCAGTCATCTTAGGCCCAACTCTTATTTAGAGTCAGGTGTTCATGTTGGTAACTACGTAGAGATAAAAAACACTAGATTGTCTCAAAGATCCGCGGCAGGACATTTTAGTTACTTAGGAGATGCTACTATTGGATCGGATGTAAATATAGGTGCAGGGACAATCACCTGTAACTTCGATGGAGTAGAAAAGCATAGTACTATTATAGGGTCAGGTGCTTTTATTGGGTGCGATACTTTACTAGTAGCACCCGTTAGTGTTGGAATGGGGGCTACCACGGGCGCAGGTGCGGTGGTAACTAAGGATGTACCTGAATCTAGACTCGCAGTAGGCGTCCCTGCTAGAATTGTAAGGTAATAAGAGCCAGCACTTAATTATTGAGGAGGAGTTGTTCTTGGAAACCGATAGTGAGGTACCATTAGCATTATTAAGCATAGTATTTTTAAGCGTTTACCTATTTATAGCGGGACTTCAATATTCTTCACGTCTAAAAGCTACAATGGGTCCAAGTAACACGAATACCTCCTTTTCAAATTTCAACCAACTAACCTCTTGTATAAAATACCTCCCGATCATTGGCTTATCTATCTCAGGATCATTCTTATCAATAGGGCTTGTCGATAGGTTTTGGATAGGTCTTACGTGTGGGTTTGTGAGTGTGCTGGGGGCCGTCTTACTGGCTGACTATATTGTTTATAAAGCAACCTCTAAGAATGTACTATGGGTAGCAACTGGTTTAAATAAAATTGTTAGCTTTGCCGCGGGATCTCGGTCGGTTGATGTTAGCAGCAGTTCTCTAAGTAATTTGAACTTGCTGGATAGTCAAAATGCTACTTTAGTTGATTCATTGGAACGGTCAAACTCTATTTTGACAAAGGATGATGTCGTTAATCTAGACGAAAAGGACAGGGAGATGCTTCGTTCAATCATTCGTCTAGACATTTCGACTGCTAGGGAGATCATGGTTCCACGGCTGGATATGGTCGCTATTGAAACTACTGCAGCTATTGATGAAGTTGTAAAACTCTTGCTCGAGAGC
Organism: Chloroflexota bacterium; assembly: GCA_002707185.1. The sequence continues at coordinate 19,703 of PAMF01000043.1, forward strand.
GGGCATAGTAGGTTGCCGGTGTATGAAGACACGATTGATCACGTTACAGGTGTAATCCATGCTAGGGATATTCTCGCCGCGTTAGCAAATCATGATAGTGAATCGGTATTGGCAAATTTTATCCGTCCAGCTTTTTTTATTCCCGAATCAAAGAGACTCGATGGATTACTACAAGAGATGCAAGAGAAATCTATTCAATTCGCGATAGTTGTAGATGAATATGGTGGGACAGAAGGTCTTGTCACCATGGAGGATTTGTTAGAAGAAATAGTAGGTGAGTTGGAAGATGAGTTTTCATCTACCGATAAGTCGATAACTCAATTTTCAGATGGGTCAGCTATCATAGATTCTGGTGTAACTACAGAAGATGTTGAGAATCTCTTTGGAGTTAAACTTCATGATCCGGACGTGGACACGATCGGAGGATATGTATATAGAACGTTAGGGCGTATACCAGCTGTTGGGGATGTTGTTTCAGCTGATGAACTGAATATCGAGGTTATATCAGTTCTTGGGAGACGACTGAGAAAATTGAGATTGAAACCAATCTTAGAGTAATTATTGCATAACTCTGGCGTGGTTTGAGCGGGATTTCGAGAGGATATGATCTGTTAATATTTTCGTTAATGTTTATTCTTTAACCCTATTAACTCTCCGGTTACTATTAACCGGTGATCGTACGCCAATCTCGGAACGCATGTTACCAAATGTATGGACGCCCATCCAGCATTATAAAGTTTCATATCTGCCTCACGAATAATCTCTGTTGATGTGACTAAATATAGATGCTGTTCAAGATCGTTCTCAGCTATGATATGTATATTTTCTCCTTTAGAAAGTAAGGAGGATATCAAGGGCAAATTGAAGAATAATGATCCCTCACCTATTATTGGACTTTCCATATGTGCGAAAAACCAGCTGCTGCCAGCTTCGCCAGGATTCGCGCTTTCTGGTATATGTCCGACAATGTTATTGGGTGATTCGTATTTCCTTGTAGTGCCTTTATCTAAGATTCTCAGTTCATGTACGGGGGCGTTTATACCTATTGCCGGAACAATTAGCCTGTTAGGATTCTTGAGACTTCCAACCGGCTGGGCCTGACTTATATCTAGTGGTTGGAATCCTTCTAGTAATCTATTCATCTTGTAGCTTATCGGTTCGTAGGAATCTGAGTCAGGCCGAGTACTTAATTGGCTTAATTCACCGTATCCTATAGATTGTTCAGGAATTGCTGAACCAGGGATCTTTGGAGGGGCTGCTGAAATATCAGGTTTATTGAGGTTCATTATTGTAGTCTGCACTGATTGGCTGGAAGATACACGTGAATTGGATATTGGGTCTTGGATGGCAACGCTGAATTCTTCAGATATAGGTGTGTTAAACCAGGCCAGTAGATAATATAGGCATCCACAGACGACCAAGATTATCCCGACCAAGCAGGACGATATGCTGAGATAGAAGGCTTTGTTGCGTTTTAAGCGGCCCGGAGATAGTAGATAGTCGTAACCGGCGTGCATCCCATTACCTTAATCGGAATGATTGAGTAATGTCTAAATTCGTTCTTAACCTATACCTTGTCTAGTGTCTAATTAATGTATTTGTAAGTAGTTTCTAACGTTATTAATTTGTTTTTATTTCCCGGATAGAATATTGGGTTTTCGTTATCGAGGTCGGGGGCTATGCATATTTCCAGGTGTGATCGGCTCGTTTAGGTAGATGTCGCCGTTACGGATTTTGATATTAAATCCGCAGTCAGGATTTATGCAAACCCATGCTTTGTAATGTACCGAAGCTCCCTGCCCACCGTAATCTGATAATGGTACGAGTTGTCCTGTATCACATTTTTGACATTTTGGCATTGCCACGTCTTCCACGAGACACCCTCCCTTTCATCCCCTTTCATCGATGTGGCCGAGTATATCATCCCTTCCTTTTCTTTTTAAAGGNAAATGAAACCGAATAAATTATCACTTTATTGATATAANNGTCAATTGNATATGGCTCTAGAGAATCCTGNGAAAGAACTATTCCAGAAAATCNCTGAGTTTACGTGANCTGGTTGGNTGCCTTANTTTTCTCAGAGCTTTAGCTTCAATCTGACGTATTCGTTCTCTGGTTACGCCGAATTCTCGTCCGACTTCTTCAAGCGTACGGCTCCGCCCATCTTCTANACCAAATCTTAATTGGAGCACTTTGCTTTCCCGTTCAGAGAGGGTATTTAATACATCTTCTACTTGCTCTTTCAATAACTGAAATGAAGCAGCATCAGCGGGGGCCGGTGCGTTCCTGTCTTCAATAAAATCTCCTAAGTGGGAATCTTCTTCCTCGCCTATTGGAGTTTCCAACGATACTGGCTCTTGGGAGATTTTGAGAATTTCNTCNACTTTCTCNGGTCCGATTTCCATAGCTTCCCCAATTTCCTCTGGGGTTGGTTCTCGCCCGTATTCTTGTAATAATCTTCTGTGTTGACGCATTAGTTTGTTTATGGTTTCAACCATATGAACAGGTATTCGAATTGTCCTTGCTTGGTCAGCTATTGCTCTAGTTATGGCTTGCCGTATCCACCATGTTGCGTAGGTGCTGAATTTGTAACCTTTACGATAATCGAATTTCTCAACTGCTCTGATTAGACCTATGTTCCCTTCTTGGATCATATCTAAGAGAGCCATNCCCCTNCCAATATATTTTTTGGCCACGCTAACTACTAAACGNAGGTTGGCTTCGGTTAAATGTGNTTGNGATTTGGCTCCGTCGTTTCTTATAGANCTAAAATTAGCTCTGAAACCTACGTTATCTTCTTGGAATCTACTGTAAGTATCGTGCTGTTGTAAAACATTTGGCAATTCAGATATTAAACAGTCTCCGGTNGTTTTAAGTGAACTTGCAGGGAGTATCCATGTGAATAAAGAGAGGTAGACAATTTGCCGGTAGGTATCCTCTTCAGATGCTTCTAAGGATTCGGATACTTTGGATATGAGGTCAATGGATACTTCGCCGTCAATGGCGGATCGGAGGGTAGGGTTGTCTTTTATTTGTGATAACNTGAGGTCTCTAGGCAAATCTAAGTGTTCCGCTAAAGCCATTACTAGGGGCTGTGCTTCAACTAATCTATACAATAATGCTGCGGTACATTCCCATGGAAATGCTTCGCGTCCTTCCTGCTCTAATAGGTCCTTTTCTAGAGAGGCCAGGTATTTTTGACCTTCAAGATTTCTAGCTAACNCTTGCTCATCTTTAGAGGTCAGAAGTTTGACGCGGCCAATCTCCCTAAGGTACATTCTGACAGGGTCATCTAAAACTTCTAGAGTTTCTGTATCTGGCTCCCACTCAGCTTCCTCATTTTCAATATCAGCGTCGTTAGGTCCTTCTTCTTGGGTCGCACTAGGATCTTGATCTGAGTTGCCATCCCATTGGTCTAGGGCAGGATCAGTTTCAGTGTTATCAGGAGTTTCATTGACAGGTGCNGGTTTTACCAGTGGTTCACGCTCGTCGTCGCTATCATCGTCGTTTGGNAAATCGTCGTCGACAGATTTCTCATAGGGAGCAAGTAGGCTAATAGAATCGATTCTACCATCTGTTTCATCCATATCTTCAGGACTTTGGTTAGGGTTATTATTGTTTCTTAACATCTGACTTTCATCTCCTGTCTTGGGTTATAGTGCCGATCCAGGTGCGGTTTGTCTCATTGGTTCTTATTCGTTGATTTGTGGCGAGGATACTAAATTCAGGATCCATAGAGAGATCGTTATCGCTTTCTTCAAGTAATATTTCTTCTTTGAGTTTAAGATCTCGGAGGTATCGATTTTCAAGCCTTTTGACCGTGTTCTGTAGTATGGATGATCTATCACGATAATCCATGGGAGGCAAGTCTTTACTGAGCAGTTGTTCTAAGAGTTCTACTAAAGGAGAATCTTCATCTATGCCAAGCTTTTCAAATTGCATATTCCTATCATCGGAGAACTCTATCAACTTGTCAGCCAATGCCCTGTTTCCCGGCAAAAAGAAATACTCAGGGGCAAGTCCTGAATTAGGTATGGTTTCGGGAAATTGTACAGACAGTGCTAGGCAATACTCTTCAATAGGATCTTTTTCAACGTTTGATGGTGTATCAACAGGTGTTTGGATACGTTGAGATGAAGCGTGATGGTCCTTATATGTAGTAGATGATGGACGTGGATTGCGACCTGCAAAATTATGAACATTTGATTTTAAGGTATGTTCAGGTATGTCTAAATAGTTAGCGAGACGTTGGAAATACAGGTCTTGTTGCAAAGGATCTGAGATACTGGCTATGAATGGAAATAGAACTTCCACAACACGCGATTTGCCTTGAGGAGTAGATACATCTAATTGGTTGGCCAGCGCAGGCAAAAGATATTCAAATAATGGTTTGGCGTTTGTTAGCAAACTTGCCCATTCCTCTGGGGAACGTCTAATCAATTCGTCTGGATCCAAGCTGTCTGGTAGAGAAGCAATTTTCAATTCTAAATCTTCTTGTCGGTTGAACAATAGAGGATTTTGATCACGTACCTTACTACGGCTGGTGACCACTGTTTTTTGGAAGACGTCCCATGAAGATGCTAGACTCCTTAATGTCGCCTGTTGCCCTGCTACATCGGGGTCTAGAGCCATAACGACTTTATTGGTGACCTTCCGTACTTCGGACACTTGTTCGAAGGTTAATGCAGTTCCCATTGAGGCTACCACATTAGTAAATTTGTTTTGGTGAGCGATAATAGCGTCGATGTAACCCTCTACTATTACTAACCCGTCAGTACGGGCCGATTTCTTCGCTAGATTTAATCCATAAAGGATAGTCCCTTTGTCGAATAGTGCGGTTTTACTTGAATTTAAATATTTGGGCAGTGAACTGTCGACGGAACGGCTTCCAAACCCGCACAATTCTCCTTTGGAATTTCGTATCGGTATGATTAAACGTCCCCTGAACCAGTCTCTGTATTGTCCGTGGTCGTTTTTACGAACCACTCCTGCATCTAATAACGCCTCAAGGTTTATTCCTTTATTGGTGAGATAGTTTAAGCTGCTTGTCCCATCTTTAGGGCTATATCCTAGTTCAAATGTCGAGATAGAGTCTTCGGATATACCACGATTCAAAAGATATTCTTTGGTCTCTGAGCCTTGATTAGATAACAAGAGCTCTTTAAAAAAAGTGTTTAGTTCCTCATTTATATCTAGGATAGCTTTTTGAGGATTATTTTTATTATGTTCTGATAAAGTAATACCAGCCTGTTGTGCTAGCCGCCGTAACGTCTCTGCAAAATCTATATTTTCGATTTGCATTACGAAGGTGAAAACATCTCCACCGCTGCTACATGCACCGTAACAATGCCATGATTGTCGCTCTGGGTAAACCATGAAAGACGCAGTCTTTTCCTCATGGAATGGGCATGGAGCTTTGTATCGTTGGCCTGCACGGCTCAGTGGAGCATATCCACTGATCACGTCGACAATGTCTAAACGACTCTTTATGTCATCGATTACTGTCATGAGGGTCGGCTTATTCTCTTAAATGAGGGAAAAGTTTAGGAATTGCTGATTACCGGGCGGCCGAATTTTGTACATTTTAATATGTGTAGATGTCCGCATGTGTAGATGACCACATTATAACATAAAGGACCAATTTAATCCTGAAGCGTTAACGAATAAAACCCTACTAAAGAGCCATGTTGATAAGATAAATAGAAGCGGTTGATCGGGCGATTTCTACCTTGTATGCTATTCCATCAATAATAAATTACGGTTGGCAAAACCTGACTATCACGGAAAAAGAGTTAGTTTTGTCGTGCGTTTGATTGACAGAGATTCGATTCCGATGGTATATTGCGGCCGTAAATAACATAGCTGGCCAAGGTAATTTTGAACCTCGAGTTTAACCCACGCTAGTTCAATAATTTGGCTCCCCAAATTAGTTAAAACACCGAAAATTCTTCATGTTTTCTTGCGGTCACGGAGTACGGTGCTTCTGCTCATACACCGTGACCAAGTATTATTACGAAACTAGATATGACGCTATCTGAAATCGTTGGAGACCATATTTATCAGAATTGTTTGACGGAGTAATTAAATGGAGATGAACGACTTTGTAGTCCGTTTTGCAGGAGAAGGCGGGCAAGGTGTAGTAACGTCAGCCGAAGGGATGGCGCAGGCGGCCACTCAAGTAGGCTACCACGCCTTAACATATGCTACGTTTCCTTCCCAAATACTGGGCGGTCCTACTTGGACACAGGCACGTATCTCGGATGAGCCTGTGCTAAGTGCGGGTGATTATGTTGATGTGTTAGTAGCATTCAACAGAGAAGCTTATGATACCCACTCTGACGAGGTCAAAGAAGACGGAGTAATTATATATAACTCCGACGATTTTCAATTGGACGGTGAGGATCGTAGTTTTGGATTGCCAATTGAAGAGCTGGCTCGGTCAACTGGTAACACAAGAGCAGCCAATATGGTCGTCATTGGCGCGCTGGCCCAATTGATAGACATGCCTCAGGGATATTTGGATGAGTTCGTGGAGAAGAGATTCCGGCGAGGGCGAGAGGGTGATGATGAAATTATCCAATCTAACATACAGGCTATGCTTTTGGGCAGGACCCATACTAGTGAAAGTGGGTTTACTTTAGGTAAGTTAGTGGACCCTAATATGCCACAATACCAACAAATAATGGTCAAAGGTAATGAAGCATTGGCTCTAGGGGCCCGGGCTGCGGGACTTGAATTTTATATAGGATACCCGATATCACCGGCTACGACCATATTAATATGGATGGAACATAATCTAATCGGGGATGGTAAATTCGCCTACCAGGTTAGTTCCGAAATAGAGTCCATTACAGGATTGTTAGGGGCGGGATTTGCTGGTAAGAAAGCGATGACCGCTACCGCCGGCCCTGGATTTTCTCTGATGAGTGAAGGATTAGGGTTAGCTTGGATGGCTGAGATTCCGCTGGTGGTAGTAGATGTTCAGAGAGGTGGTCCTGCGACTGGGTTACCTACGAAAACTGAACAGTCAGATCTAATGGCTTGTATGTATCCGGCTCATGGTGATGTTAAAATGCCAGTGATAGCCGTAGGAACAGTAGAGGAAGCATTTTTCGGTGCCATAAAAGCCCTTAACTGGGCAGAAAGATATCAGGGACCGGTAATCCTTATGACAGAGATGTCACTTGCTGAAAGAGTCCAAAATATTGAAAAACCGGATCTCACCCAGATTCATGTTGAACGTCGGCAAACTTATCAAGGAAATAACGGTTATAACCGGTATAGTGGTCACGAGTTGTCTCCCATGCCAATCCCGGGTAGCCCAGGTTCGTATGTAGCAAACGGAAGCGAGCATGATGAGATGGGAGATACGACTCATCTTCCTAGTAGACACATTCAAATGACCGAACGTAGGTTTAGCAAGTTAAAGCTCTTGGAAGAAGACGATTACGAGAGTGACAATACTCAAGAATCGATCGCCCTGCTCCCGTGGGGAGGATCTAAAGGCCCAAGCCTTGAAGCTTATAACGCATTACGGCAAAATGGTATACCGCTGTCATGGTACTATACTATGTTCTTGAATCCGCTTCCGCCTAGTTTGTTGAACGAATTAAAGCAAAAGCGATTAGTAATAGTTCCGGAGTTAAATTATCAAGGCCAGTTTTCGGGTATTCTTAGGGCTGAAGGTGTTAACGCCAAGTCTATAACCCAGTACACAGGATTGCCCTTTAAAGTAAGTGATCTAATTGATCAAATTACGGCAATGGTTCAAATAGGGCAGAAGGAGACCGTGGGAGCATGAGTAAAAAGAATCCAGAGTATGATTTCAAGTGGTGTCCGGGGTGTGGTGATTTTGGTGTTCGTCGTGCGATTGAATTCGCGATGATTGATCGTTTGGAAGAAACTGGGTTACCAATGGAAAACAACGTAGTGGTGGCTGGCATTGGTTGTTCAGGTAATTTAGTCCATTTACTAGAAGGTGACCAACCATATGGGTTTCACGGTATCCACGGTAGAAGTCTTCCGATCGCAATGGGTGTCAAGATGGCCAGCCCTGGATTAAATGTCTTAGTAGTGGCTGGCGATGGGGACTTCCTTAGTATTGGAGGAGAACATATCGCTCCTCAAGCGGCTCGTAATTTGAATATCTGCGCTATCGTAATGGATAATGGGGTCTATGGATTGACTAAAGGGCAAAGCTCACCGACGACCAAGTTTGGTGAAATTACTAGTTCCACTCCTTATGGAAAAATGGAAGCAGAGGCTGACCCACTGGAATTATATTTGACTATGGGTGTTTCGTTTATCGCCGCAGGTTTTTCGGGACAACCTAGACAATTGGCGCAACTTATCAATCAAGGTATGAACCATCAAGGATTCTCAATGGTCCACGTCCAATCTCCTTGCACTACCTATAATGATACATTTGAGATGTTGAAAGGTAACGCTAGGAAAGGAATAGATCCGTTGATATGGGATGTTCCTGAAGATCACAATAAATCAGATAAAGGGGCAGCGTATTCGCTTCTTCAGCAACGTGGGTTACCCATCGGTGTGATTTATGAGGACGATACGCGCCCATCTCTGGATGCAAGGCTAGAGGAGATGCAAGGAAGGGCTCGTCAAAGAACGACTGAGGAAATCCTTGCTAGTTATGANTNTTAATTTCTTAACTGGATAGCGGAATATAAAAAACCCCAGTGNTANCACTGGGGTTTTTTATATTCCGCTATCNNGNNAAGTTAAAACTCATAACTAGCAAGGATTTCCTCAGTCGTTCTTTGACGAGCCCTTCCTTGCATCTCCTCTAGCCTTGCATCCAGAGATGGGCGCGTATCGTCCTCATAAATCACACCGATGGGTAACCCACGTTGCTGAAGAAGCGAATACGCTGCCCCTTTATCTGATTTATTGTGATCTTCAGGAACATCCCATATCAGCGGATCTATTCCTTTCCTAGCGTTACCTTTCAACATCTCAAATGTATCATTATAGGTAGTGCAAGGAGATTGGACGTGGACCATTGAGAATCCTTGATGGTTCATACCTTGATTGATAAGTTGCGCCAATTGTCTAGGTTGTCCCGAAAAACCTGCGGCGATAAACGAAACACCCATAGTCAAATATAATTCCAGTGGGTCAGCCTCTGCTTCCATTTTTCCATAAGGAGTGGAACTAGTAATTTCACCAAACTTGGTCGTTGGTGAGCTTTGCCCTTTAGTCAATCCATAGACCCCATTATCCATTACGATAGCGCAGATATTCAAATTACGAGCCGCTTGAGGAGCGATATGTTCTCCTCCAATACTAAGGAAGTCCCCATCGCCAGCCACTACTAAGACATTTAATCCAGGGCTGGCCATCTTGACACCCATTGCGATCGGAAGACTTCTACCGTGGATACCGTGAAACCCATATGGTTGGTCACCTTCTAGTAAATGGACTAAATTACCTGAACAACCAATGCCAGCCACCACTACGTTGTTTTCCATTGGTAACCCAGTTTCTTCCAAACGATCAATCATCGCGAATTCAATCGCACGACGAACACCAAAATCACCACACCCCGGACACCACTTGAAATCATACTCTGGATTCTTTTTACTCATGCTCCCACGGTCTCCTTCTGCCCTGTTTGAACCATTGCCGTAATTTGATCAATTAGATCACTCACTTTAAAGGGCAATCCTGTGTACTGGGTTATAGACTTGGCGTTAACACCTTCAGCCCTAAGAATACCCGAAAACTGGCCTTGATAATTTAACTCCGGAACTATTACTAATCGCTTTTGCTTCAATTCGTTCAACAAACTAGGCGGGAGCGGATTCAAGAACATAGTATAGTACCATGATAGTGGGATACCATTTTGCCGTAATGCGTTATAAGCTTCAAGGCTTGGGCCTTTAGATCCTCCCCACGGGAGCAGGGCGATCGACTCTTGAGTATTGTCACTCTCGTAATCGTCTTCTTCCAAGAGCTTTAACTTGCTAAACCTACGTTCGGTCATTTGAATGTGTCTACTAGGAAGATGAGTCGTATCGCCCATCTCATCATGCTCGCTTCCGTTTGCTACATACGAACCTGGGCTGCCCGGGATTGGCATGGGAGACAACTCGTGACCACTATACCGGTTATAACCGTTATTTCCTTGATAAGTTTGCCGACGTTCAACATGAACCTGGGTGAGATCCGGTTTTTCAATATTTTGGACTCTTTCAGCAAGCGACATCTCTGTCATGAGGATTACCGGTCCCTGATATCTTTCTGCCCAGTTAAGGGCTTTTATGGCACCGAAAAATGCTTCCTCTACTGTTCCTACGGCTATCACTGGCATTTTAACATCACCATGAGCCGGATACATACAAGCCATTAGATCTGACTGTTCAGTTTTCGTAGGTAACCCAGTCGCAGGACCACCTCTTTGAACATCTACTACCACCAGCGGAATCTCAGCCATCCAAGCTAACCCTAATCCTTCACTCATCAGAGAAAATCCAGGGCCGGCGGTAGCGGTCATCGCTTTCTTACCAGCAAATCCCGCCCCTAACAATCCTGTAATGGACTCTATTTCGGAACTAACCTGGTAGGCGAATTTACCATCCCCGATTAGATTATGTTCCATCCATATTAATATGGTCGTAGCCGGTGATATCGGGTATCCTATATAAAATTCAAGTCCCGCAGCCCGGGCCCCTAGAGCCAATGCTTCATTACCTTTGACCATTATTTGTTGGTATTGTGGCATATTAGGGTCCACTAACTTACCTAAAGTAAACCCACTTTCACTAGTATGGGTCCTGCCCAAAAGCATAGCCTGTATGTTAGATTGGATAATTTCATCATCACCCTCTCGCCCTCGCCGGAATCTCTTCTCCACGAACTCATCCAAATATCCCTGAGGCATGTCTATCAATTGGGCCAGCGCGCCAATGACGACCATATTGGCTGCTCTTGTGTTACCAGTTGACCGAGCCAGCTCTTCAATTGGCAATCCAAAACTACGATCCTCACCGTCCAATTGAAAATCGTCGGAGTTATATATAATTACTCCGTCTTCTTTGACCTCGTCAGAGTGGGTATCATAAGCTTCTCTGTTGAATGCCACTAACACATCAACAAAATCACCCGCACTTAGCACAGGCTCATCCGAGATACGTGCCTGTGTCCAAGTAGGACCGCCCAGTATTTGGGAAGGAAACGTAGCATATGTTAAGGCGTGGTAGCCTACTTGAGTGGCCGCCTGCGCCATCCCTTCGGCTGACGTTACTACACCTTGCCCGCCTTCTCCTGCAAAACGGACTACAAAGTCGTTCATCTCCATTTAATTACTCCGTCAAACAATTCTGATAAATATGGTCTCCAACGATTTCAGCTAGCGTCATATCTAGTTTCGTAATAATACTTGGTCACGGTGTATGAGCAGAAGCACCGTACTCCGTGACCGCAAGAAAACATGAAGAATTTTCGGTGTTTTAACTAATTTGGGGAGCCAAATTATTGAACTAGCGTGGGTTAAACTCGAGGTTCAAAATTACCTTGGCCAGCTATGTTATTTACGGCCGCAATATACCATCGGAATCGAATCTCTGTCAATCAAAAGCACGACAAAACTAACTCTTTTTCCGTGATAGTCAGGTTTTGCCAACCGTAATTTATTATTGATGGAATTGCATACAAGGTAGAAATCGGCCGATCAACCGCTTCTATTTATCTTATCAACATGGCTCTTTAGTAGGGTTTTATTCGTTAACGCTTCAGGATTAAATTGGTCCTTTATGTTATAATGTGGACATCTACACATGTGGACATCTACACGTATTGAAATGTACAAAATTCTGCCGCCCGGTAATCAGCAATTCCTAAATTTTTCCCTCATTTAAGAGAATAAGCCGACCCTCATGACAGTAATCGATGACATAAAGAGTCGTTTAGACATTGTCGACGTGATCAGTGGATATGCTCCCCTGAGCCGTGCAGGCCAACGATACAAAGCTCCATGCCCATTCCATGAGGAAAAGACTGCCTCTTTCATGGTTTACCCAGAGCGACAATCATGGCATTGTTACGGTGCATGTAGCAGCGGTGGAGATATTTTCACCTTCGTAATGCAAATCGAAAATATAGATTTTGCAGAGACGTTACGGCGGCTAGCACAACAGGCCGGTATTACTTTATCAGAACATAATAAAAATAATCCTCAAAAAGCTATCCTAGATATAAATGAGGAACTAAACACTTTTTTTAAAGAGCTCTTGTTATCTAATCAAGGCTCAGAGACCAGAGAATATCTTTTGAATCGTGGTATATCCGAAGACTCTATCTCGACATTTGAACTAGGATATAGCCCTAAAGATGGGACAAGCAGCTTAAACTATCTCACCAATAAAGGAATAAACCTTGAGGCGTTATTAGATGCAGGAGTGGTTCGTAAAAACGACCACGGACAATACAGAGACTGGTTCAGGGGACGTTTAATCATACCGATACGAAATTCCAAAGGAGAATTGTGCGGGTTTGGAAGCCGTTCCATCGACAGTTCACTGCCCAAATATTTAAATTCAAGTAAAACCGCAATATTCGACAAAGGGACTATCCTTTATGGATTAAATCTAGCGAAGAAATCGGCCCGTACTGACGGGTTAGTAATAGTAGAGGGTTACATCGACGCTATTATCGCTCACCAAAATAAATTCACTAATGTGGTAGCCTCAATGGGAACTGCATTAACATTCGAACAAGTGTCCGAAGTACGGAAGGTCACCAAT
>PAMF01000044.1 GCA_002707185.1 Chloroflexota bacterium
AAGAGCTGCGCAAATCGGTCCTGACGTTGGGCTAAACGACTTACTTTGCTGTGATAAATTCGACGTGCTATCGGAGATAAGCCGCATTAATTTACCAACAGAAATAATCGCTGGAAGTATGGATCAATTGACTCCAGTTCGGTTCGCGGATTATTTGGCTACGAGCATTCTAAATTCAGAAAAGTATGTAGTTCAGGGGGGAGATCACTTTCTGCAATTACAACATCATAAAGAAGTGAATGATAGGATAGAGAAATTCGTCCAACGGCTAAAATGATGTTTAGCCGTTAGCTGGGTGATACCAGCGGCTTTTAAAAAACATGAGTGGCTCACCATCCTCTTCTTGGCGAACTTCTTTAACTTCTCCCATGTATACGGTGTGATCACCGTATACATGGGAGCCTACTACTTCACATGAGAAGGAAACCATAGAGCCATTTAAAAATGGTACATCGCCTTCTGCCATGATGAACTCATATTTGACTTCACCTGTACGGTCTTCAGGACGTTTGGCAAAATAGATGCCAAGATTCTCCTGACCTTCGTTTAAGATGTTTACGCCAAATCTCCCAGTACGTTCTACGAACCCATAGGTATTAGTACCGTGAGCCACGCAAACTAAGATAGTCGGGGGATCCAAACACACTGAAGTAAATGAATTTGCCGTCATAGAATGCGGCGTCCCTTGTTCGTCTATAGTAGTTACGACTGTCACACCGGTGGCGAATTTAGACATAGCGGTTCGAAAATCATTGCTGGAACTCAAAGCTTATCCCCTCACAAATAATTTAGACAGATTATATTATTCTGGACGTTAGCTCTCTGGTATTTTAAACAACTATGATTGGATAGAATAGCCAGATTTTACAAGATAGATCGATCTACCCTGTTGCTAATACTACTGTACCAGTAGACGAGAGTGATCCTCCAGTACCGTTGACTATAGATATTTCAGGGTTACTGGTCGGGGATAGCCGTTTTTTAACCTGTCTATCACCACATTCTCCTCTGAGTTGACGGACTGCTTCGACTAACAGGAAGCTCCCATACATTCCAGGATGAGTATATGATAAACCTCCACCACTGGTATTCAGGGGGAAATCTCCACCTGGAGCAGTACGTTGACCCTTAACGAAATCCGCTGCCTCTCCCGGTCGACAAAAGCCTAGCCCCTCCAACGTTAACATTACCGTATATGTAAAGGAATCGTATATCATGGTTAGGTCGATATCGTCATGGCGTATACCAGCTTGAGCCATGGCCTTGGGGCCTGTCTCTCTAGCTATTAACGAAGTGAATGAAGGCATAGTACTTATGATGCCGTGATCATGACTTTCAGAGGCCCCAAGTACCCACACTGGCTGTTTTTTACAATTGGCTGCTTTTTCGGCTGTTGTGACTATGATAGCCGCCCCTGAGTCTGTAACAAGGCAACAGTCAGGGAGGTGAAACGGCCAGGCTACCCATCGGGAATTATGATATTCATCAAATGTCATTGGAGTTTCGTGCATAACTGCTTTGGGATTTAAGTTAGCCCATTTCCTTGTAGAAACCGCAATTTCTGACATGGCCTCTCTGGTTCTGTCTTCTCCGTATTCGTGCATATATCTTGTGCAAGCCAATGCGTAATTTATAGGTTGACCTATCAGCCCGTATGGGGATTCAAATTGTGCTACTGGTAGATTCCCATCAACTGGTACACGTGCTCTAGTTGACCTACCTGCTTGCCCATGAGTGATCAGTACAGTGTCACAGTACCCTGTTCGTATTGCCGCTATAGCATGGGCTACGTGTATTACAAAGGAAGAGCCCCCGACCGACGTATTATCTGTAAAGGTTGGTTGTATACCCATATATTCGGCTGTGACCAGTGTGGAAAAACCGGCTGTTAACAAACCATTAATGTCACCCTTTGAAAGGCCTGCATCCTCCAGTGCATTATGTGCGGCTTCCGCGTGGTGCTGTAGAGACGACTTGTGGGGTACTGTCCCCATTTCATCGGACTCAGCTACCCCTACAATTGCTATGTCCCTTGATTGAGAGCCATGAGATACCATTGTCGTCTCCTTCGGACTATCCGTTTTATCTAAAGTTCCAATTACTAAGTCCATGTTAAACGGCAGGCCTGCTTGATGATATAACAACACATCATTTGAGACAACGGGTGCCGATTGATTGGGAAGATAAGTGATCTGATTATGTTTAAAGTGAACTACTTGGATCGGCATGATAAAATTAAACTTAGATTATCACGTAACTAAACCTTTCAAGCCAGATGGGAAGGGATTGCCTGGAGGTTAAGATGCCCCGCAATTTTTGGATGATTGTTTGTAATGAAGCTAATTTTAATATTACCGAAGAACTGGGATTTGTAACCCAGGGTCTTAAGTCCCAACACCGCAGGAAAGTTCAACGTATCGAAGTAGGAGACAGAGTACTTTTTTACGTTACGGGAGTACGTAAATTTACTGGTACCGCTACAGTGACAGCTGCTTATCGTGAGGAAAATACCGCGCGATGGGAGGACGAGGGTAGTACTGGATGGCCTTATGAGATCGGCATTAAATCAGAGGTGATTTTAGAAAAAGACCAACACATTGAAGCAGGGCTATTAGCCCATAGGTTAGACTATGTTCGCCGATGGGCACCTGAAGATTGGTATTTGGCTTTCCAAGGGAACCTGCATTTACTTCCTAAAAATGATTTTTTCATTATCGAAGAGGAAATGAAAAAATTAAAATTGGGCAGTGATTATCAATATGTTGAACAGCCAATTAAAAACAAGAATCAATACAGGAGACGGCGTGGAGGAGGACGGAATAAGGTCAATAAAGATACTCAAAACACGGCGTCTGAAGTCACTCAGGTCTAGTAAATCCATGGTCATCGGCGAGGATTAATGATAACCTGATCTGCGCCCTATTTATTTGTCGCTACTGTTTATTTGTCGTATCGCTAGATCAATTTCTTCTAAAACCCATTGGTCAGTCTCATTAACGCTCGCTTCCTTTAAGATATTGAGCACATTGAGACCACCGATTTGACCGAGGGCCCAGGCTGCGTGGCCTCGTACTAATTCGAGTTCCTCGACTAGGCATTTGGAGAGCTCAGGTACACTGGATTTGTCCTTATTATTACCTAAAGCTATGCAGGCGTTTCGTTTCAAACCCGAAAGCTTAGCTCTCATTATTGGTGTACCCGCAAACTGATTCGTGAATCCCTCTTCATCTAATCTCAAGACATCAAACAAATTTATAGCATCTAAACTGGATCGCTGAAATTCGGGTTCATTGGTCGCAGGCGCGATATTATTTACAGGGCATACCTCCTGGCATATATCACAGCCAAAGATCCAGTTCTTCATTTGAGGTCTTATATCACGGGGGATAGGCCCTTTGTTTTCTATGGTTTGAAAGGAAATACATTTTGTGTTATCCAGTACATATGGCCCTACTATTGCACCAGTAGGGCATGCTTTGATGCATTGGATACATGTACCGCAACTTTTTTTGAGCGGGACATCAGCTTGTAAATCAAGATCAGTAATTATTTGTCCGAGGAAAGTCCATGAACCTACTCCCGGGGATAATATATTGGTGTTTTTTCCGAACCAACCTAATCCAGATCGATTAGCGGCAGCCCTGTCTAGCATAGGACCATCGTCTACATACCATTTAGCCGAGAATTCTTTCCCCAAAATGGAAGACATTTCCGCTACGAAGGAACGCATACGCTTTTTTATGAGTTTATGGTAATCCTTCCCCTGAGCGTAGTTGGCGATTCGTCCAGTGTTATTATCGTTAATACCCTGCTTATAATAACTGGTGGGTTGAAAATAATTTATCCCTAAACAAATTATAGATTGGGCACCTGGTAGTAGTTGTTGAGGATCAGTTCCTCGTTTCACTCTAGATGCGGTGTACCAGGGTAAGCCGTCCATATAACCCTGGTTCAGGCGATCTAATGCTCGGGTTTTATCCTCTGAGAATTCCTTCGCATAAGTAATTTTTACCAAATCGAAACCTAAGCTTGACGCGGTTTTTTTAACCCAGTTTGTCAGGTCTGATTTAGATAATGTATCCAATTGATTACATTCTCAACTAATGGGATATCTTTTGTCGTTGGGGATCAAGTAAGTCATATGTTTTCGTTAAGGAAACGTCCTTGATACCCCATGCTTGCTAGTTTTTCTAGTCTAGCAAATATGAGTTGAATAAGTCGGGCATTTTGTTGTATTTCAAACCCATTTGGATTAAAGATAGTCAGAAGTGACTGAGATCGGCCTTTATATCCCGCGTCCCATATAGCGGTGTTTATAGTAACGCCACTCCGAAGTAGACTCGATCTGGGCTTGGCTAGTGCCATCAAGTCTAATGGTAAATTGCAAATTTCGTTGAATATAATCAAATAGGATCCTTGACATAGTCTTACCCATCCGTGTTCATCGAATGCAATGATTTTACTGTCGCTCAATAGTCGTTGCTGAGAATCTTTGCCAATGTATCCACTTGATGTCAGTTCTCGCACTTCCATTAAGGTCAGATCGATACCGTTAGGCTGAAGTTGTTCTTCCAAGTCTATAAGATTTGTTATTAAGGGTGAATCACTGAGTATCAATTCAGATATCGAATCTCTATCGAGTAAACTCATTCTTAGCCTTGTTTAATTATTGTCATTTCATAATTAAATAAAAAAGGGAGACATCCCCAAGGACCGCCTCCCTTTTTTATTTAGTGTTTGATCGGATTAGTCATGCATGAAGTCTTGAACGTCTGCCGGCAAGGGCACGAATTTGGGAATATCGGTAACCACTGCCTGAGTAGTTAACATCATCCCAGCAATACTTCCAGCGTTTTGAAGAGCGGAGCGTACAACCTTAGCAGGATCTATGATTCCCCGTTCTATCAAGTGATCATATTCTCCAGCTTCTGCGTCGAATCCCCAGTCACCTTCCGATTCTCGGATAGATTCAAGCACAACTTGACCTTTGTAACCAGCGTTATCCGCGATTAAAGTGATCGGAGCGCTAAGTGCTTCTCTTAGTAGTCGGGCCCCCAATAACTCCTCTCCAGAGAGAGTTTGTTCCAACTCACGTAATACTTGCTCAGTTCGGATTAAAGTGACTCCACCACCTGGTACTATTCCTTCTTCTACAGCGGCCCTAGTAGCTGATAAGGCGTCCTCGGCCCTAGACTTCCGTTCATTCAGTTCTGGTTCCGTGGCGGCTCCAATTTTTATGACTGCTACCCCACCAGCCATAGCGGCTAGTCGCTCTTGTAATTTCTCTCGGTCGTAGTCTGAAGTGGTGTCTTCTATCTGAACTCGTAATTGTTGTATTCGTCCTTCTAATTGGTCTTGCGGGCCACGACCTTCTATAACGGTTGACTCATCTTTAAGGGCCAGTAACCTGCGGGCTGATCCTAAATGACTAATTTCTACTGNATCTAGTCCCAATCCGGTATCGTTACTAATAACTGTTCCTCCGGTCATGATTGCCATGTCTTCTAAGAGGGCTTTCCTCCTGTCTCCGAATCCGGGAGCTTTGATAGCGACGCAGTTTAGCATTCCNCTTAACTTATTNACCACTAAGGTTGCTAGCGCCTCTCCCTCGACGTCCTCAGCTATTACTACTAACGGGCGTCTTCCCGCCTCTGTTACTTTTTCTAATGTAGGGACTATATCGCTGGCAGAACTTAGTTTTTGGTCAGTAATTAAAAAGAGAGGTTCTTCGAGGTTAACTTCCATCCGATCAGAATCGGTAACGAAATGAGNAGATAGATAGCCTCGGTCNAATCTCATCCCTTCTACGACATCTATCTCATCAGTTAGAGTTTTTGACTCCTCTACCGTGATTACACCCTCTCTGCCCACCTTATCCATGGCGTCAGCGATCATATCTGCCATTGCATCTTCATGTGCGGAGAGCGCTGCTACTTTACGAACCTGATCTTGATTCTGAACTGAAATGGATATTCTGCTAATTTCTGCCACCGCTCTAGTCACTGCTTTGTCAATNCCNGATTTAAGAGATTGGCCATTGGCTCCAGCCGCTATGTTTTTGAACCCGCCTCTCACTATGGATTGGGTCAGTACCACGGATGTGGTAGTCCCATCCCCAACAAGATCGTTTGTTTTAGAAGCGGCTTCTTTCACTAGTTGTGCACCCATGTTTTCGTATACGTCGGGTAGCTCTACTTCTTTAGCTATAGTGACTCCATCACTACAAACTACCGGTAGGGCCCATACTCTGGATAGCAGGACGTTTCGTCCGCTAGGCCCTAAAGTAACACCCACTACTCGTCCTAGATGATCCACTCCNCGCATTAACTTGGTGCGGGCATCATCNTCAAATAAAAGTTGCTTTTCTGGCATTATTAACTCCTCTGATTGGTATCTAGATGAACAACATGTTTGAGATTTATTTTATGTCTTTCAAAATAAATAGTATACATNTAAATATGAGGTAGCTTGAAATAAATGTCAACTGAGATAGATACAAAACTTTATTTCAACGACATAGTTATGGCATGTGCGCTTATGATAGCGTTAGACGGTTTGCGTTTTCCAAATGATAACACCTTCCTGGCCTTCAACATGTGCGCTTAGATCCAGAATACTTGTCCCGAATTGTTTGATGACGTGATTAGGGATGAGCTCAGCTAATGGGGTTAGAACAAACGAACGGATATGCATTCTGGGATGGGGTATTTGAAGACTTGGTTCTTCATAATAAACCGATTGGTCTCCGTATAATAAGATGTCTATATCTATTAAGCGGGGTCCAAATCTAACTTGTTTTTGTCTGCCCAACAGGTTCTCTATTGTTTGAGTGTAGGTCAATAAGGAAATGGGAGACAAATTAGTCTTTATCTCAAGTACACTGTTTAAAAATTTAGGCTGATCTCCTAATCCCCACGGTTCACTCTGATATATTGCGGAAGATCGTAGAAGATCAATTTTCGAAGATGCAGTCAATTTATTGACTGCATCAAGAATATTAGATTCTCTGTCCCCGATATTGGATCCTAACCCTAAATAAACTGCTATTTCCGCCATTTTTGGGGCCTCCAACCTCTTATGATGGCATCAGTCATACGGCTCACTCGTACCATCTCTCGTACATCGTGCACTCTTATGATGTCAACTCCAGCAGCGATTGATAGTGCTATGGTAGATGCTGTTCCTTCAAGCCTTTCGTTAGGAGGGGTATCAAGAATATAGCCTATTGTGGATTTCCGTGAGGTACCGATAAGTATGGGAACTCCAAGTGTTGAGAACTCTTTTAATCGTTTAATTATTTCCAGATTCTGATCAGGAGTTTTACCGAAACCTATCCCTGGATCAACTATAATGTTTGTCTTTGAGACCCCGGATTGTAACGCTAATTCGATGCTGTGGTTCAAACTTTCTAAGATATTTGCTATTAAATCATTGTAATCCGTAGTGGATTGGTTATGCATCAAAATAATGGGGGCTTCATGTTCTGCTGCAATTCGAGCTATGTTGGGATCGTGCTTTAACCCCCAAATATCATTTATGATGCTAGCTCCAGATTCCATGGCAGCTTTGGCAACCGCTGGTTTATATGTATCTACACTGATTGGTATGTCAACATTATTAACCAAGGCATCCAGTGCAGGGATTAATCTATCGAGTTCAGCTTTCTCTGTTATTTCTAAGTGGCCTGGGCGGGTTGACTGTGCACCGAGGTCTAATATATCAGCTCCTTCAGCCTGAAAGGTCAACCCTTGTTTAATGACACCGGCAATATCGGAATCGAATCCGTCACCAGAAAACGAATCCGGGCTGACGTTAATGATACCCATTACATAAGTTCTGTATCCCCAGACTAATGGTTGTTCATCAGAAACGTTTAATTTAATAGGACCATGTGGTCTAGCATGTGAGTCTAACATTAGCGAAATAATAAATTTTAGAACCTTTAGGATTAATCTTTATTTTACTCTCGGCTTCAGTATATTGCACACGATACTTGTACTCTGCTAGCATGATTCTGGAATGTGATGTAACGATATAATTGGAGGGTAATTGACATCAGAAAATAGGTTGATCGACGAGAAGATCCAAGTGTTGAATCAGATGAAGGCCGACTCTAAACAGGGTGGTGGGCAACCGAGGATAGATCAACAACATAGTCGCGGTAAATTAACTCCTCGGGAACGTATGGATCTTCTTATGGATGAAGGTACTTTCCAAGAGTTAGATGCTTTCGTCACCCATAGATCTACCGACTTTGGGTTGGAAGATAGAAAATTTCTTGGTGATGCTGTGGTAACCGGATATGGGATGGTAGATGGGCGCCAGATTTTTGCATATGCTCAAGATTTTACAGTTCTAGGTGGTTCTCTTTCTGAGGTTGTAGGGCAAAAGATCTGTAAAATAATGGATTTAGCCGGTAAATCCGGTTGCCCGGTAATTGGCTTAAATGATTCAGGAGGAGCAAGAATTCAGGAAGGTGCTAATAGTTTGGCTGCCTATGGTGACATATTCTTGCGGAATACTCTCTACTCGGGCGTTATCCCTCAAATCTCAGTCATATTAGGACCGTCCGCAGGTGGAGCGGTTTACTCACCGGCTATAACGGATTTCATATTCATGGTAAAAGGTACGGGACAAATGTACATTACCGGTCCAGATGTTGTTAAAGCTGTTACCGGTGCCGACGTAACTCACGAAGAATTAGGAGGAGCGGATTCTCATGCTTCACTAAGTGGAGTAGCTCATTTCGTATATGAAAATGAAGAACAGTGTATAGGTTCGGTAAGGAGATTGTTGGGGTTTCTACCCAGTAATAACCTAGAGGAATCGCCCGTTGTAATAACCGGCGNATCGAAAACCCTTGCGGATGGGGAATTACGGTATCTGATTCCAGACGAAGCGAACAGGCCTTATGATGTGAGGGACATAATTGACAGAATCATAGACGAACAAGATTTTCTGGAGGTGCAAGCCAGATTTGCTCCGAATATAGTTGTGGGGTTTGGCCGTTTTGACGGTCGAACGACTGGAGTAATCGCAAATCAACCTGCCTATCTAGCCGGTGTTTTGGACATAAATGCTTCTTCTAAGGCAGCACGATTCGTGCGATTCTGTGATTGTTTTAATATACCTCTCGTGACTTTAGTAGATGTTCCGGGCTTCATGCCTGGTGTTGATCAAGAGTACGGAGGCATAATCCGTCACGGNGCGAAGTTGATTTTCGCCTATGCAGAGGCCACCGTTCCTAAGATATGTGTTATCACGCGTAAGGCATATGGTGGTGCTTACATNGTGATGAGTAGTAAACATCTAAGGTCNGATATTAATTTAGCTTGGCCAGGATCGGAGATCGCAGTGATGGGTCCTGAAGGGGCAGTTAACATTATTTACCGAGAGGAATTGAATTCTTCAGAGGATGCTGATTCNCTACGAAGCCAACTAATTCAAGATTATCAAGACAGGTTTACCAATCCATATGTAGCTGCTAATAGAGGATATCTCGATGATGTGATAGATCCGGCTGAGACCCGGCCTAATATTATTAAGGGCCTCGAGATGTTACAAAACAAACGGGACTCACTTCCGGCCAAAAAACATGGCAATATCCCGCTTTAATTATATTCATGTCGGTGTGTTCAAGGACTAAATCATGATATTCGGTATTTTTGATCAATTACCATGCTCAGATGAGCAAATACCTAGNCAACGCTATAAAGACGTCATATCGCAGGCCCAATTGGCTGACGAACTGGGATTTGATCAGGTTTGGTTGGCGGAACTCCACTTTAACCCACGGTTTTCCATGATGCCGGCCCCCTTNTTGCTTGGTTCAGCTATAGCTCAGATCACAAAANATATACGTATTGGTACGGCCGTAAACCTGNTTCCTCTACATCAACCGATCAGGTTAGCTGAGGAAGTTGCTACACTGGATCAACTATCTGAAGGTAGAGCGATTTTCGGCATTGGGAGGGGGGCTCAACCCAGGCAATATCAAGGATACGGGATCGATATGGATGAAGGTAGACGGAGGTTCTTAGAGGCGTTGGATCTAATCAAGCATGCTTGGACCCAAGAAGAGTCTCATTTCACTGGCCAATTTTACNATGTTGAGAACGTAAGCGTAGTACCNAAACCTTACCAGCCCCCGCATCCTCCAATTTATATAGCTGCTAACAGTTTTGATACTTTNGAAATGGTGGGTGAATTGGGGCATAATCTTTTGGTGGCTCCCTTAGTTGTTTCAAGAGAAGGGGCTTTGTCTGGTCTGGAAGCATACAGNAGTNCTGCGNGTGAANATCTAACCAATCTCAGCATCAATATAAATATTCCGGTTTATGTNACTGAAGACAATACGAAGGNCAAAAATGGATACAAGTTTACGGTAGATAACTACCTCAGCACATTGCAACAGAACAGATCTAATGCAGCTTCTAGGGCTGCGAATTTAGATTACGAGACTGTTTATGCTGACTATGCTGCAATTGGGACTCCGGAGCAAGTAGTNTCTAAGTTGAGGTTTTTTCAACAAATCTTTGACCCGCAGGAATTTATGGGATGGTTTAATATCGGAGGAATGCTCCCGAATGATGAAGTAGCTAATTCTATGAGGCTGTTTGCTGAAAAAGTAATCCCACAATTTAAATAGACATTAACANCATAAGTTNATCAGTATGGAAGGTAGCAGTGACTTTATTTGATCATGGGCGCCATTTAAACGCTAAGAAATTTTCTCCACTGCCGGACCGCATGAGACCAAAAACTTTCGAGGAATTTGTCGGGCAGCAACATTTGTTATCTCAAGAACGCGTACTAAGGCGGTCTGTTGACGCAGGATCGCTTCCATCATGTATCCTTTGGGGGCCCCCTGGCAGCGGTAAGACTACCTTGTCNAGAATTCTAGCTGAATCTACTCAGTCTCATTTTGAAGAGGTAAGCGCTGTTACTTCAGGAGTATCGGATTTACGCCGGATAATTTCTGAATCNCAAGATCGNCAAGGAATGTTCCAACAGGCGACAGTGCTTTTTGTAGACGAAATACATAGATTTAATAAAGCTCAGCAGGATGTAATACTGCCCCATGTGGAGATAGGTACGTTCACNTTAGTTGGNGCTACTACGGAAAATCCCTCCTTCGAAGTAATTGCTCCACTNCTATCACGATGTCGCGTCTTTAAACTTGAGCCGTTAAAANCTGATGATATGGNCGTNCTGATTAATAAGGCTCTAACCGATGTGGAACGAGGGTTAGGTTCGATGCAAATTACTCTAGAGCCAGAAGCTCNNGATATTTTGATTCGCATGTCAAACGGTGATGCCCGCATAGCCTTAAATGTATTGGAAATCTCTGCGTTTGCCATTTTGGAAGATCGTGAGAGAGTGGTTACTAGGGAAACCATAATAGACGCTCTGCAATCTTCCATACCTCTTTACGATAAATCAGGAGATGGGCATTACGACCATATTTCAGCGTTGATTAAGTCTATCCGAGGTTCTTCTCCGGATGGAGCTCTTTATTGGTTAGCCAAGATGATCAATGCAGGGGAGGATCCGTTATTCATAGCTAGACGNCTGATAATNTCTGCNGCAGAGGACATAGGTATGGCNAAACCTGAAGCTCTGGCTGTAGCTGTAGCTGCTCAGCANGCGGTGCATTTNCTGGGGATGCCTGAGGGCAGGATCCCTTTAGCGGAAGCCACGGTTTATCTGGCGACTTCACCAAANAGCAACTCTGCCTATCTGGGGTTGGAATCTGCGTTATCGGATGTCAAATACAACCCTAACGAANCTGTTCCCCTTCATCTCAGAAATGCAGTTACAGAATTAATGTCGGATCACGGCTATGGNAAAGGGTATAAATATGATCACGACTTCGAGGGTCATTTTTCTGGGCAAGACTATCTACCACCAGCAGTTCAGGATAAGCGNTACTACATACCAACTGAGGAAGGTAGTGAATCTGTTATTAGGGAACGACTAGAAAACCTGTGGGGAAAAGGTGGTTAACTCAGGGCACTTATAACGGCTTTTGAATCTACTATGTCTGCTTGTCGCGGGAAAATCCGTTCCATAAGGAAATCATGTACTTCTGTGTCTTGGTCTGAGCAACAATCTTCAACGATAAAAATTCTGTAATCTGAATCGGCGGCATAACGCGTTGTTGATAAAACTACGCCGCTAGTCGCATATCCTAAAATTACTATNGTGTCTATGTCGTTAGCTTTCAGGGTCATATCTAAATCAGTCCCAAACAGGGCATTGACCCGGTGTTTCCCTGCTACTATTTCCCCTGATATAGGTTGCACGTCAGGGTGTATAACTTTCAGTGGGTCGTCGATGGCAGGTTGACCAGATGACTTCCTTTGGCTGAAAGTTTTGTTTCTGTCACTGATTTCAGGATATCCGTCTCTAAATACGGTGGCCGAGTAGCATATCAAGATTCCAGCCTGTCTGGCGGCTCGTTGTAAGGCAACGGTCTTATTAACCACATCTCTATCTACCGCATGAGGTATAGTTGACATCATGTCCGAGTAGAAGTCAGCTATTAGCAAAGCTGTATTGGATTTGTTAATAGTTATATCGGCCATTACCTGCTCCTAGATGATTAAAACAAATGGGGGTTAATTATAATTTCTCTGAAATGACTACCTTTAACCCTACTTAGAATTCATTTGAGTCATTACCTTAGCTACACGTGATAACGCTTCGTCAATGTCGGATGCTGATATATGCCGGTGAGTGACCATACGCAATGATTGTTGACCGGGATATGTAACTAGCACACCTTCATCAGCTAACGCGTTTATTACGTCGTTCGCATTACCTGCTGATTCGGCTACTTCAAAAATAACGATGTTCGTTTGAATTGAAGTAGGATCAACTGATATTCCTTCGATGTTAGCCAGACCTTCCGCCAATCTCTTAGCGTTACTATGGTCATCTGCCAATCTTTCTACCATGTTGTCAAGGGCTACTAACCCGGCTGCGGCCAGTACTCCTGCTTGACGCATACCACCCCCGACCATTTTCCGCCACTTATGGGCTCCCTCGATAAACTCATTGCTCCCACATAATATCGATCCCACAGGGCAGCTCAAAGCTTTAGACAAACAGAACGATACGTCATCTACATCTTGTACGAGAGCTGCGGGCGGTACTTCAAGAGATACAGAAGCATTAAAGAGACGGGCTCCATCTAAATGAACCTTGGCTCCCGCGTCATGAGCGATGTCTGCGACCCTTTTGGTGTCGTCGGGAGTTAAAACACCACCGCTGCAACGATTGTGAGTGTTTTCTAGGCATATCAGGGTGGTTGGTGGCATATGGACATTGCCTTTAGGTCGGATTGCATTCTTCAAATCATCCAGGTCTATGCGTCCTTGAGGATCGTTTGGAACTAACCGTAATTGGGCTCCCGCAAGAGCTGAAGCTCCTGCTGATTCGTTCCAGAACATATGGGCTTGATCACCCATTATGATTTCGTCTCCTCGTTTGCAATGGGTTAGTGCTGCCACCAGGTTGCTCATGGTACCGCTCGCCATTAGAAGGCCTGCTTCTTTTCCGAGTAAATCGGCAGCCTTTTGTTGTAGTTTATTAATTGAGGGATCTTCTCCATAAACATCATCACCAACTTCTGCATCAGCCATAGCTTGGCGCATTTCGGCTGATGGTTTGGTTACCGTATCACTTCGTAAATCAATAGTAGCCATAGTTTTTCTCCAGATAGTTAAATGAGATTGACTTAAAGAGGCTTTGGGGGATTGTTGGGGCGTATTTTAGCAGGATTCCTTGCCAAACACTATTACTTTAACTAATAATAAACACAACAGAGGATCAGAGGTTTAGCAATGCGTCAAAGTGCTGTGACTTTCAAAGCTAAGGGGCTCAACTTCGAAGGTGTGATAGCTACACCTGATGATACAAAGGAGAAATTGCCGGGCGTGGTTATATGCCACCCACATCCACTCCATGGTGGAAACATGGACAACAACGTAGTACTCGCAGTTACTTTTGGATTGGTTGAAAAGGGATGTGCTGTGTTTAGGTTCAACTTCAGGGGTGTGGGTAATAGTGAAGGCGAGCATACGAGAGGGGAAAAGGAATACGAGGAGGCCTTAGGAGCCTTGGAATTTATGAGAGCCTGGGATCAAGTTGATCGCAACAAGCTAGGCATTTGCGGTTACTCTTTCGGTACTAGAGTGATACTGAATAGCCCAGAATTGCAGAAACATCCTAAGGTTTTTGCTTTTGTATCTCCATCGTTTGAAGCCTTGGAAGGTTCGACTTTAAAAAGAAATAAACGTCCAAAATTCGTTATAACAGGTAATCGGGATCGTCTAGTTGGATCAGAAGGTTTAGATACTATGTGGGAAACGTTCGATCCAAAGCCTGAGTTTCAAGTTATCGATGGTGCAGATCATTTTTGGATGGGTATGGAGCCCAAGATGGCCGATCCTGTTTCGGAGTTTTTTGCGGATAATCTATAGTGATACTTGATGCGGGATTTTCCTAAAAAAATTATTGCGAAAACAAACAGCTCTGGAGAAAAATTAACTCCTATTTCATTTTTAGTGAGTCATGCTACTGTTTTGCAGCTGGCTTTGTTAGTTTTTGTATTGGATCAATTTACGAAGTACGTCGTAAGGGAGTCGTTACCATATAGGTATTCATTCCCTGATCAAGGGTTTCTCAGGTTTACGCACACGCACAATACAGGTAGCGCTTTCGGAATTCTGCAAGGACAGAATTTCCCTCTGATCTTCGTTGCAATCATCGGTATCATGGTGTTACTTATAATTTATTTTACTCAGCCCAAACCGAACAAGTGGCTCAGTGTAAGTATAGGTTTGCAGATCGGAGGAGCTATTGGTAATTTATGCGATCGCTTACATCAGGGATGGGTTACTGATTTTCTAGATGTGGGCCCATGGCCAGTTTTTAATATAGCGGATTCTTCTATAGTTGTCGGATTAATCTTACTGTGTTGGTTGTTTATGAGAGCATCTCCAAACGTCAGCGAAGAAAAAATACCTCCTGCTCAGCATGACGGAGATAACTTTAAATCTACTGGACATTGCACCCTGTGTGACGCTGAGATGATTGTTACGGCCGACGGTTCTATATGTAATGAGTGCAGATCACAGAGTAGGTGTTAATAAATTAGTTTATGGCGTATTTAATCAAGCCTGATACATGCCGTGCAGTTGCCATTTGGATGCCCAAATTAGCAAATCAAACCGTATTTGTACTTTTGTTGGTATCCGAGGTTTCATAGATATTTGATGAACTTACAGGGAAGGTCATTATAGTGTTATCCGCAGAGACTAAAACTTATACAGT
>PAMF01000045.1 GCA_002707185.1 Chloroflexota bacterium
AAAACGATATTTAAACAAAATCTGAAACCGTCTTAAATCATTAGATTTTTTGGAGAGGAGGTTCTATGCCGATTATTCAACGCCCATATGTTCCGCCCGAGGATCAGGTTCCTCAAGAAGATAGTTACGTTAATCCAGGTGATACCCAGTCTATGCAAAGTCAACCTAGTGAATTAACCGGTGAACCCATAAGCTTTTACGCCGATTCTCTTCATATTTTCAGTAGTTTGTATTCAGCAGTGTTGTTCTTCGGAGAACAGATGGAGGAACGCGAACCTATACTCAGGGCTAGGATCAAAGTTAGTCCTCAAATGCTTAAAGCTATGGCTTTGCTTACCAACAAGCATTTGAAGGAATATGAGGAGGCCGTAGGGCCTATAACTCTGCCGCCACAGGTTTATACAGCATGGGAATTGGACCCTGATGAAAAGGCACATACGGAATGAATAGTAGAGAGGAGGGAGACCTAATATCTGAAGACATTTCTTCTCCCGTTGAAATTCAACCTGGTGTAGACGTTTCGACTCCTGAAGATTGGGAATGGAGGCGAATAAGCACCAGTCAACCTAACTCTGCGACCTTCCATATCAGTCATAGTGACGTAACACGCGTAATGGTGGATAGGTTAGGACCTTCTGATTCCCCTGATGGTGCACAATTTGCTCTTAAGGCCGAGATCCCGATCATAGTTATTGATAGTTTAGACAAGTATTGGGCAGGTGAGTCAACTACTAAATTACCTTTGCAAGGATTGCGTGTGCCGGTTGAAGGCGATACTTTAGAAGAAGCAAAGAAGAATTTAGCAGGAGATCTGGCAGCTCAAATGCGGCTACTATTGTTATTATCTACATCGCATGAGGGAGATATTGCTCCCCAGTTACAAGCGAATCTCCAATACTTGCTAACTGTATTTACAACACCAGGCCCGTAGAAATATAGGCAGGGAGTAATTCTGACTTGGCATTTAATAGATGGTTAGCGAATTTGGATATCCAGGGGTGCTTGGTAGCGACCCAGACATTTTCAACTGTTTAAAACAGTTTTCACATGGGGGACTAGAGAGTCTATCGCGATCAAATGGG
Source organism: Chloroflexota bacterium (assembly GCA_002707185.1). The sequence goes on from PAMF01000045.1 coordinate 1,083, forward strand.
ATTCAGCATCTTGCCTATATTTGATTTCAACCACTTCGTTATCGAGATTTCTGGGGCTTACTATAACTCTGATTGGAATTCCTAATAAGTCTGCGTCGTTCAGTTTTACACCTGCCGCTGCGTCTGTTCTATCATCAAAAAGAGTTTCAATGTTTTCCGACCATAGGGTTTTGTAAATTTGATTGGCTATATCAGATACGTTTTCAGATGATAAATTTAGTCCAACCAAATGGACTTGGTACGGAGCTATGGATTTCGGGAAAATGATTCCCCTATCATCGTGATTCTCTTCTATGACAGCCGCTAAGAGTCGCCCTACCCCAATACCGTAGCATCCCATGATCATGGGATATTGTTGTCCTTCTCGCGATAAAAATAGCGCTCCTAGTGTTTCAGAAAAAAAAGTCCCTAATTTAAATATATGCCCAACTTCTACACCTTTAGTTGCTTCTAAAACGGTATTGCAATGGCAACAAAGATCTCCTTCTTGTGCTAGAGCAATATCTGACATGTAATCAGCTTCAAAATCCCTGGGGTAGTTGGAATTTCTAAAATGCTTGTCAGGTACGTTTGCACCGACTACGAAATTGGCGCCCGAGGAGATAGAATTGTCAGCCACTATTTTGATGTTTTTCACTCCGATTGGAGACGCGTAACCGGGGATAAGGCCAGCGCCAGTTATTTCATCATCTGATGCTAGTCTTAATTCGGCGCATTTCAAGGTGTTTTTTAGTTTCACTTCGTTTACTTCAATATCCCCTCGGATTGTGACGAATACCAAATCATCGTCCGCATGATAAAAAACCGATTTCAATGTGTTACAGGTTTGAATTTTTAAAAATTCCGTTAGTGCCGATATGGTTTTTATCCCCGGTGTGATTACTTCAGACAATGGTAACGGAGCTTCTATATTGATACTTGGGTAAGTGCTAATAGCTTTTTCGGAATTTGCTGTGTATTTGCAGTAAGGGCAGGTAATCACTGTATCCTCCCCTGTTACAGTAGGAAGAATAAATTCGTGAGAATCCTTTCCCCCGATGGCTCCGCTATCTGCCTCCGCCATTAATACGGGGAGATTACAACGCTTGTAGATATTATGATAGGCTTGAGCCATTGATTGGTAACTTTTATCAAGGCTTTCTTCGTCAGCGTTGAAACTATAGGCGTCTTTCATAGCGAATTCCCGAACTCTAACCAAACCTGCTCTGGGACGGGGTTCGTCGCGAAATTTGGTCTGGATTTGATACAGAATTACTGGTAAATCTCGATAACTTTGAATATTAGCCTTGGCTATGTTAGTGATTAATTCTTCATGAGTTGGAGCCAATACTAGAGTTCTATTACGTCTGTCGGATAGGGCAAATAGGTTATCTCCAAATGTAGATCTACGATTCGTCTGTTGCCATAATTCTTCTGGCTGAAGTGTGGGCATTAAAAGCTCTTGTGCGCCTGCAGATTCCATTTCTTCTCTAATGAGATCTTCAATTTTACGGATTGATCTGTAAGCCAGAGGTAAAAAAGCATATATACCCGATGCGACTTGGTAAATCATACCGGACTTAAGTAATAGCCGGTGACTATCTGTTTCTGCTTCTACGGGGTCTTCTCTTAAGGTTCTTGATACCAGTTGGCTTATCCGCAATGTCACTTCTCCTGGTTGGGTTCCTTGAGTTAATTAGTTGTCTCTGGAATTTGGGTGTTGTTGATTTCTTCCATTAGAGCAGATAACATCTCATCCTCCGGAACTACCCTGACCTTTTCTCCTTTGCGAAATATTATGGCTCGCCCAGCTCCAGCTGCTATCCCCACATCTGCATCTTTGGCTTCACCTGGTCCATTTACTTCACATCCCATTACGGCTACCTTGATGTTTTTGTTACTTTGTTTGATCATTGAATCAACGTCATTTGCTAGTTTAACTACATCTACATCAGCTCTTCCGCAACTGGGGCAGGCAACTAAGGTAGCTCCTTTTTGTCGCAGATTTAAGGATTTGAGAATTTCGTAACCAGCAAAGACTTCTTCTTTTGAGTCACCACTAAGTGAAACCCGTATAGTGTCACCAATTCCTTCATATAANAGATANCCGAGCCCGACNGCGGTTCTGATAGACCCNGCTTGTACAGTGCCGGCCTCAGTTATTCCTANGTGTAATGGGTATGGTACCATCGNGGATAATTTTTGATATGCCTCGATAGTAGTCGGGACATCAAAAGCTTTCATTGATATCTTGATTTGATCAAAATTTTGATCCTCTAAGAGGCTAATTTCCCAGAGCGCGGTGGCAATCATATGGTCAACGACGCTGTATTCTCCCGTAGGGTTCTCGCCGGATTTAGGCAACTTATTTACCATGTCAATGTGTCGGGAAAACCCTCTGGTCCGTCCAATTCCGCCTACCGGTGGTAAACTTCCAAAATTAACTCCTATNCGTATTGGTATCTCTCTCGATTGAGCTTCTTGTACTACCTCTCGAACCTGGTCTTCGTTTCGTAAGTTTCCAGGATTTAGCCTGAGGCAGTCTACCCCACCTTTAGCGCATTCAAGTGCTAGCTGATAATGAAAATGAATGTCAGCGATCAGTGGGATGGTTATTTGTTGTTTAATCTCTCGCATTGCNTTTGCAGCTTCCATATCAGGCACTGCGCAGCGTATGATTTCGCAGCCGACTTCTTCTAGTTCTTTGATTTGACGGACAGTGGCTTTCACATCCCTGGTATCGGTTTTAGTCATTGACTGTACAGTTATATCGGATCCACCACCGACTTTGACATCTCCTACATATACTGGTTTCGTCGCTCTTCTCTTATTCAAATCAAATCCTTTATTGANNATAGTTTATCGGTCTCGGGCACTATGGNTCTCATTCAATCATAGTAGCTATCATCCACCTAATAAGCTATTACCGTTTAACAGCCTACTAATGTCATTCGTGCTAATTAATATAATTAGGCCAATCAATACTGCGAACCCCACTAGATGAACGATATTTTCCTTATCTGGAGGGATGCGCTTCCCCNTACGGATCCATTCTATAACTACGAAAAGTAGTCTACCTCCATCTAGCATCGGAATGGGCAAGATATTTAGGATAGCTAGGTTGATACTGAANAGTATAGCCAAAATCAACCATCCNCTATATCCGCCCTCTTGGGTGACCTCACCTGTAANTTGGGCTATACCNATGGGGCCGGAAAGTTCAGGTGATTTAGTCCCGTTCAGCCAGGAAGAAATNTCTCGTTTTAATAAAACTAATAGTTCCCAAGTGTCATTAACGCCATAGTACATGGCGGTCCAAGGCGGATGCCAAACTTNCGTTGTTTCGGGGTTGACTATATCAATAGATATGCCGGTCGGNCCCTGCCCNGTTGGAGGAGTCATGCGAGGAGTAACATCAATANGGACTTGTCTGCCGGACCTTTCTATGATCCACTGNATCTCTGAACCCGCATCAAAATTAATTTGCCTTACCAAGTCTTGCAGGTTATCTACCTTTTTCCCATCGGATTGCAAAATAATGTCGCCTGATTGAATGCCGGCTAATTCGGCAGGAGATTTCGGGAATACTTGAGTAACCAGAATATTCCCAGTAATTTTGTCTTGTGGGATCATAAACAAGATAGTGAAAATTAAGATCGGAAGTATGGCATTCATGAATGACCCTGCTGCCAAAACTATAACTCTTGCTGCGACCCCCTTACTTGCTAAACTTCGTGGTACATCAGGGTTATTTTCCCCCGCTAACCGAACGAATCCTCCTAGTGGGGTCCAATTTAGTGAGTACAACATATCTGCAACTACGAATCCATTGTGATCGATTTCTTTTACTTTACCGGTGTGGTGTAGAACATGGTTAGTTGATAATTCTCGAACACTGTTTTCGTTATCCGAGTTTGATCGATTCGTGGGAGCTTCGATAATGGTGCCGACTAAGTTACCACTTTCATCTTCGAGCGAACCTATCTTGACAATCATTCCTCGTTGGAGTTCTTTTAGCCCAGATATATTGATGAATACTGTCTTATCATTTGTCAAAACTCTTGTTTGTCCGCGGTAAAATCCGAAGGCCTTAGGGGGATATCCAATGCCAAATTCTAGTACTTTCACCCCAAACCATTTGGCTGTCACGAAATGCCCCAATTCGTGTACTACGACTAGGAAAATCAGCATTGGTATAAATGATATGAGGGAGACGATAAGTGGGGTCCAGTTGAAACCAATTAGAGATTCAATCAATAATATTCCTCGAGTATTTGCAAGGATCGGTTAGTGGCCCATGTATCTGCTTCAATGATTTCGGAAATATCAGTTCCACTGCTCGGTTTGTGCTCGTTGATAACACGTTCAATTAAACTGGGTATTTGCGTAAAACTTAATTTACCTTTTAAAAAGGCATTAACTGCGACTTCATCCGCTGAGCTAAGAATCGTAGGGAACGTTCCTCCGTGCCTTGCGGTAGTGAGAGCTAGTTCAAAGCATGGATAACGATCTCGATTCAGAGGTTTGAGATCAAAACAGTAGGCATTATTTGTGTCAAGTTTAGGTATGAGTTCATTAGATAATCTGTTGGGATAAAATAATGCATATTGTATAGGGAGTTTCATGTCAGGTGGGCCGAGTTGAGCTTTAACCGATCCATCTTGAAACTCCACCATAGAATGGATTGTACTTTGTGGGTGGATCATGACCTCTATAGACTCCCATTCAACATTAAATAACCAGTGGGATTCAATCACTTCAAAAGCCTTATTCATCAATGTGGCGGAGTCAATAGTAATTTTTTCTCCCATCGCCCACGTTGGATGGTTAAGNGCTTGAGATGGCGTAACTGAATCTAATTCACTTGTATCCCATTCCCTAAAGGGGCCACCAGACGCAGTAATTATTAACCGTCTTATTTCGTTTTCTTCTCCTTGAAGACACTGCCAAATCGCGCTCGGCTCACTGTCAACAGGTAGGATATGGCCTCCATATAAGGACTCATAGGCTTTAAGTAGGTGTCCTGCCATGACAATCGGCTCTTTGTTTGATAGAGCGACTGATTTACCCTCTTTTAGGGCCTTCAGGGTAGGGATTAATCCTGCTGATCCGGTAGTAGCAACTATCACTATATCAACTCCAGGGATCGAGGCCATTTCAGATAGAGAAATGAACGACACCTCTGATGTTGGTAGATTTGTAGTTGCTAGAGAGTAGATATATTTAGGTTTAAATTCGTGGATCTGTTGGCTCAGCAACTTGGTATTGTGTCCTGCGGCTAAACCTATCACTTTGAACTCTTGAGGAAATGCTCTGACTATGTCAAGAGTTTGGCGGCCGATAGAACCAGTTGATCCTAATATGACTAGATTTTTCATCGATATATCTTAATAAAACTCTATAGTTATTGCGTAGTAGTATACAAATGGTATAGCCAATAATATGCTGTCTAATCGATCTAGCATACCCCCATGCCCGGGAAGAATGGATCCTGTATCTTTCATACCATAAATCCGCTTCAGTTTAGATTCAAATAAATCACCTATAGGGGCCATGAACCCTACTGTAGCACCGATAAGGAGCACTTGCCAGTAAATTATTTCGGGGAAAAAGATTTTATTCATAGATAGAGCTGCAACCAATACAAGGATGAATCCAGCGATGGTGCCTTCCCATGTTTTATTGGGGCTAAACCTAGGTGCGATGGGATGTTTGCCAATAGTCCGGCCTATGATATAAGCACCAGTATCGCTGGTGAAAATTAACACTATAGAGAATAAGATCCAATTTCGGCCTAGATCATCATCTAAGCCTAAATTCCTTAGCGCCAATGCATGTGCCAAACAAAACCCAATATATATGGGGCCCAAAGATGAAATGACCCAAGTTCGATAAATGGCTTGTTTTTCGCAAAAAATGATAACCCGTAAAGCGTTTAAAAATGCTCCGACTATTAGTATTACTAATGACAAAGAAAAAAACGTTGATATGTCTAACGAATATAGGCCTACTACCAAGAATGAAATAGTCCAAACTATGCTTAACAACCAAGGATTCCTCTGATTGTTTATCGCGGTCATTTTTATGAATTCAATGATTGCTATTGTCGCGCAAATGACTAACGCAGCTGGAAACCAAAAATCACCTTGCCATATAACTAGGAAGAGTACTGGAAGGCATACCAGACCCGTCAAAAGGCGCTGGTATATCATTCGTCCTCGTTGTCAACTCTGCCAAACCTTCTATTGCGGGATTTATAGGACTCTAACGCGAGTTCTATTTCTGCAGAATCGAGATCTGGCCAGTATGTAGAGGTGTGGTAATACTCACTGTATGCCGACTGCCAGAGTAAAAAGTTGCTTATCCGGAGTTCTCCACCGGTGCGTATTACTAAGTCAGGGTCAGGGCAGTGACTGGTGTACATATGACTACTGAATAATGTCTCATCTATATTATCGGGGTGTATTTGTTCTCTTATCAGGCTACGGACGGCCTCAAGGATTTCATGTCGACCGCCGTAATCGAAAGCGACATTCAAAGTTACCCCTGTATTGAACTTGGTTAAATCTTGTGCATTCTGTAATGCAATTTGCATGCTTTCGTTTAATCTATCTACCTTTCCGAGGTGAATCACTTTGATGTTTTTCTGGTGAAGTTCTGGTGTTTGTTTAGTGAGTGCTTCCTCCATCAAGTTTAATATAGCTCGAACTTCCGTAAGTGGTCGGTTCCAATTCTCGGTCGAAAAAGCATACAGTGTGACAAATGAGACGTGGTTGTCAGCTAAACATTGTAGCACTTGCTGTATCTTTTCTATTCCGATCTTATGGCCTGCTATTCGAGGTAGCCCTCGATTAGTAGCCCACCTTCCGTTTCCATCCATGATTATTGCTACATGGCGCGGCCCAGGTGTCTCATTTAGCTTGGATATTTGGTTGTTCATGTGTTACTGATGGATCAAGTATGTTGAATCTAAACCTGCATTATTTCTGTTTCTTTTGATGCTCCTAGGTCGTCCACAATTTTGACATGATTGTCAGTTGATTTTTGTAGTTGGTCCTGTGTTCTCCTGTTTTCGTCTTGGGAGATCGATTTGGCTCGTTCCAATTTACGTAAGGAATCAATGCCATCTCTCCTGACGTTACGAATGGAAACCTTACTCTCTTCAAGTCTGCGTTTGAGTAGTCTTACTAACTCTTGTCTCCTTTCTTGGGTCAAAGGTGGTATAGGCACTGTAATTATGGTTCCATCATTAGATGGATTAAATCCCATATCGGATTTTATAAGGCTCTTTTCTATTTCCTGAAGAGCCTGTTTGTCCCAGGGTTGTACCATAATCGCTCTTGAGTCAGGTGCTGAAATAGATGCGATCTGATTTAGTGGGGTTGGAACACCATAGTAATCTACGGGAACGTTTTCAATTAAAGCGGGAGTTGCCCGTCCAGTCCGTATGGCGGATAGTTCGCGTTTCAAAGCCGTAATGCTACTATCCATTTTGCGTTCTGTTTCCCCTAAAACAGACGCCGGATCACTTGGGGTACTGTTGTTATCCTGCTCTGGCATGTTTATTCACTCCCTGAAATAATGGTTCCAATTGGATCACCCATTAATATTTTGCCCATGTCACCGGAATTAAAAATATTGAAAACTATAATTGGTAGGCGGTTATCCATGCAAAGCGAAACTGCTGTCGAGTCCATTACTTTTAGCCGCAAATTCAAAGCATCTAGGTAATCTAGTTGACTGAATCTCTTGGCATTAGGGTTGGTATGAGGATCTGAATCATATACTCCATCCACGTCGTTTTTAGCCATCATAATTACATCGGCGCCTATTTCTAATGCTCGTAGAGCACTAGCTGTATCGGTGGACATGAATGGATTACCTGTGCCTGCCGAAAACAAAACTACTCTGTTCTTTTCTAAATGTCGAATGGCTCTGCGGCGAATATACGGCTCGGCTATAGCTTGCATTTGAATTGCGCTTTGTGTGCGGGTCACAATACCGCGCTGTTCTAAGGCGTCCTGAAGTGCCAGAGCGTTGATGGTAGTTGCAAGCATACCTGCATAATCTGCGGTAGCCCGATCCATTCCTTCTCTTTCGGCTTCTTCACCCCGCCATATATTCCCACCCCCTATAACGACTGCCAGCTCGATATTCGCCGCGTGAGCCTCTGCAATTTGTTGGGCAATATATTTGACGGCCGAAGAATCTATGCCGGTGGGACCAGACCCTTTGAGGGATTCCCCACTGACTTTAAGCAAGATGCGGTTATATTTGGCCTGAGTCATATGGCCTATACGACTTCTATTCTTCTAAGGCTAGTCTACTGAATCTAACCAGCTTTACATTTTCTCCGACTTTGGCCGCCATTTCTTGAACAACTTCAGATACTGACCTGGAATTGTCCTTTAAAAATGGTTGCTGCAGAAGGGTTACTTGTCCAGCGGGTCTAGAGTCATCTTCATCCATGTCACTTTCGTCCAAATATGCCGGTGCCATAGCTGCCACCTGCATGGCTATGTTATGGGCTAATTCTTTGAACTCAGGTGTTCTTGCGACAAAGTCGGTTTCGCATCCTAGTTCTACTAGTGCTCCAACTCTATTTCCTGTGTGAATATATGCTTCGATTACACCCTCACTAGTTTCGCGGCCTGCTCGCTTAGCTGCTTGCGAAAAACCTTTCTGCCGGAGACCTTCGGCCGATTTATTTAAATCGCCATCATGTTCTTCAAGGGCTTGTTTGCATTCCATGATCCCTGCGCCGGTTTGTTCTCTTAATGCCCTAATTTGCTCTACAGTTACTGGCAANGGTTCTCCTCCAGATATGGGAAACTGATTCGTATAAACACTAGTATACGACCTTAGGCTAGGGTAGTATTCTCGTCCGATCCTTCATNGCTGGCCGTTTGCTGCATCATTTGTGCGAGTTCCTCAAGTGGGGCAGTTTCTAGGCTGGACAAGACACGATCTTCTTCNGTTGATTCAAGATCCTCAAGATCTTGTGGTTCTTCATTTTCTTGTAGTAAGGCTTCCCTTTCAGCTACTCCCTCTAAGATGGCGGTGGCCATTCGGTTAGTGATCAGCCGGATCGATCGAACGGCGTCATCATTGCCTGGAATTGGATGAAGGATTTTCGNNGGATCACAGTCTGAGTCGAGNATAGAAAATATTGGTATACCCATTCGGTGCGCTTCCGCTATGCAGATACTTTCTTTGACGATATCTACAACAAACATTGCAGAAGGNAGGGTAGTCATATCCTTGATTCCTAGAAAGTATTTTTCAAGCTTGACCAGTGTCTCTTCAAGTTTAACTCCCTCTTTCTTGGGTAGTAATCNGAAGTATCCTTGCTCTCTTTTTTGTTGAAGGTCAATCATATAATTAATACGNGTCCGAATGGTTTGAAAATTGGTNAGTGTACCACCTAGCCACCGTTGGTTTACATACCACATGCCGCATCNATCAGCTTCNGACTGCACTACTTCTTGTGCTTGTTTTTTGGTTCCTACAAACAATATTTTGCCACCGTCAGCTGCAACCTGAAGCATGGCCGAGTAGGCGTCATTGATCAGCCCCAAAGTTTGTTGTANATCCATGATATGGATGCCGTTACGCTGTGTGAATATGTAACGCTTCATTTGAGGGTTCCAACGGCGGGTCTGATGTCCGAAGTGGACACCCGCCTCCAAGAGCGATTTCATGGTCAATGGTTCTTTTTGAAATGTCGATTCTGACTCATCTGTTCGCTCTGTCATCTGTACCATAAAATTNCCTTTCAACTCCGTTTTGTTAAAATTTAAATTGCNATTTACGGTTCAACATCTGTTTGNANCCCAGAANGATGTTGATTACAATATNGNCTGTATCTGAATTCTATTNNGTCGAGTATATCACAGGGCAATTTACCTATCAATAATCCGGNTAGGGCTTTTAGCTAATGGCTAGAGCGAGAAGGATAAGAATAAAATGTGGGTGATGTTTATACACAGGTTTCCATAAATACCTGCTAGAACATCGTCCAACATTATTCCCCAACCTTTGGGAAATGATTCTATCCTTTTAATGGGCCATGGTTTTAATATATCGAAAATTCTGAATATAAAAAACGCGAATATCAACCACTCCCATGTTTTGGGCAAAAGTAAACAAGTAATCCACAAACCAACATATTCGTCCCAAACTACTTTCCCTGGATCAGGGTTATCATCAGTTGATACAATGCCGGTTGCCCAAATACCGACTACTAATCCGATCAGTATTATTGACAAGAAGATAGGTGAAGTGCTCGGAACAGGTAGTACATAGTACATTAAGAGTGCCGCAGCTGTTCCGAAGGTACCGGGTGCTACGGGAGAGAGTCCGACTCCAGCTCCTGTTCCAATAAACCACGCTACTTTCTTCAAATATTTATTACATGATGATGATAATGAAGTAAACAATCTGATGTAGTAGTCCCCAATTAACGCTGTGTGTTTTTAAGGATATCTATTTCATGTGTCTCTGTTCTTTCTCATTATATCCGGAGACTAGTAATAGGGATGGTATTTATTAGAACATTTTTTAGCGTCTAAATAGCATATTTTCGAAAGCCTTCACCGACGTCGTAATGACGGCCGATCGTAGATCCACAAACTTGCTTTGAGCTATTGGTCTGTATTTTCACCAACTCTAGTCTGCAAATGAAGCGTTCTATATGTCTCAATAAGTTTTGGATTCGGATCTTCGCGGTTACGGAGGGTATATAGTATCTGCGTGCTGAGGTCTCGACAGGTCACCTGCTGTTGGAATGCGAGCACCTATTTGCGTTTGGGTTTATCTGGAAGAATCTCCCACA
>PAMF01000046.1 GCA_002707185.1 Chloroflexota bacterium
AGAGCATCAATACGAGCTCTTTTTCGAGCAACGCCCATTATTTGCAGTCCGAGTATCGCGTTGTCAAGAACTGTCCTCCAAGGTAGTAAGAGGTCTTTCTGTTGCATGTATCCAACTTTGCCTAATCTGGCATCGGTAGAGATTCCGTCAATCTCTATAAGCCCACTATCATGTGGTTCTAGACCAGCTAAAATGTTAAGAAAAGTACTCTTGCCACAACCGCTTGCACCTATGATGCTTACAAATTCTCCCGGTCTGACAAAGAAATCTATTTCTTCCAAAATCCCTTCTGACTTACCATCAATGAGGTAGGTCTTGTTAAGGCATTTAACATTAATTTTCGGCGGAGCTGACAAAGTATGCTTTGAATACCCTCCAAATACTTTTATCCAAATCTCCAATCAAATAAAACAGCCGCTGAGCTATATGCCCAGCGGCTGTTTTAAAGTAATCGCAATAATAAAATGCAAGCTCGTCTCCCTCCGCTGGAATTACCCAGATCAGGTTCGCAAGGGTCGGCAGTAATTTTGACTACCCTCTCAGCCCGGTTACTCCGAGCTCCCCTACGTGCCTTGACTATTCAACTGTTAAGACTGTNAATTGAAATTCTAGTCATACAAAACAGCGTATGTCAACGATTGACATATAAACTCCTAGTTGCTAGAGTAATTGTTTTCGTTAAGAGATAAATTAGGTTTAAAGGTTGAATTATGCCGACAGTTAACCAGCTCGTTAGAAAAGGAAGGAAACCGGTAAAGAAAGCAACTAAAGCTCCAGCTTTACACTGGGTCCAGAACTCTTTACGGAATAGAACCAAATGGGGCCCAGGTTGTCCGCAACGACGTGGCGTTTGNGTCCAAGTCCGGACTATGACCCCTAAAAAACCGAATTCGGCTCTGCGTAAGATTGCGCGAGTCCGGCTAACTAATGGAGTTGAAGTAACAGCGTACATCGGAGGAGAAGGACATAACCTACAAGAACACTCGGTAGTTTTGATAAGGGGAGGTCGTGTCAAGGATCTACCAGGTGTCAGGTACCACATTGTCCGTAGTGCATTGGACACTGAAGGTGTTGAAGGTCGCCGACANGGGCGAAGTAAATATGGCGCAAACAGGAATTAACTACCCACGTATGAGACGGGCACAGTCAGACCGTTCGCGTTCGTCCTCGTCTACGGGGTGACGTTATGAATATAATAAGAGGCTTAATGTATGTCTAGAAGAAGACGAGCTGAACCCCGTATTATCGCACCGGATAATCGATACTCTAGTATAGAGCTCGCTAGGTTCATAAATAGATTGATGTTAAGTGGGAAGAAGACCACCGCACAAAGAGTAGTATATACAGCTCTGGATTTGATCAGGGAAGAATCTCATAGAGACCCCATGGAAGTATTTGAATTAGCGTTAAAAAACGCCACACCTCTCGTTGAGGTTAAGGCCAGAAGGATNGGAGGAGCAACCTATCAAGTTCCAACTGATCTGCGCACTAACAGAAGCGAAGCACTAGCAATGAGATGGATAATCAGAGGTGCTCGCGGCCGGTCCGGCATGCCAATGCGTAGAGGTNTGGCCAACGAGTTGATGGAAGCGTCTCGGGGAGAAGGTTCAGCAGTCCGNAGACGAGAAGAATTACACCGTATGGCTGAAGCCAACCGAGCATTTGTAAATTTTAGGAGATAAAAGGATAGTGTTGGGGCCTCAATTCCCCTCTACACCCACCGCATAAAATGGAAACCCTACAATTAGGAGATCAAATCTCCAAAATACGCAANATAGGCTTTATAGCCCACATAGACGCCGGAAAAACCACTGTTACTGAAAGAGTTCTCTATTTGACGGGCCGAATTAGAAACGTCGGTGGCGTAGACGAAGGGACTACCGCCATGGATTGGATGCCTCAAGAACGAGAACGTGGTATNACCATCACTGCCGCTGCTACAACTTCCTACTGGAAAGACCACATGGTCAATATAATAGATACTCCTGGCCACGTAGACTTTACCGCAGAGGTCGAGAGGAGTTTAAGAGTCCTAGATGGTGGAATAGTAGTNCTAGATGCAGTAGCTGGCGTACAGTCCCAATCTGAAACAGTNTGGAGACAAGCAGATACCTATAAAGTTCCAAGAATAGCCTTCGTAAACAAGATGGACAGAGTCGGCGCAAGCTATGAAAGAACTATAGAGACGATGCGGAGACGTCTTCGAGCCAATGCAATACCCGTNCAACTTCCTTTAGGAGAGGAAGACGGATTTCGNGGAGTAATAGATCTCATTGGGGGACGAGCNCTCGTATATCAAAATAATGACGGCAACGTTAGCTTAACTNCCCCCGAAGAAATGCCGGTACCAGAAGATGAAATGACCCAATATAATGAATACCGGCAGGCTATGATAGAAAAAATAGTAGAGACCGATGAATCGTTACTCATCCGTTACTTAGAAGGNGAAGAACTCGGGGAAGATGAGCTCCGAAACGCACTCCGAAACGCAACGATAAACCGCNTCCTGGTACCAGTTTTGTGCGGAACTGCAATAAGAGGCAAAGGNATACACCCCTTGCTTGACGCGATAATCCAATATTTGCCTTCACCCGCAGATGTNCCCGCAGTCGAGGGTACTACACCGAAAACTGGNGAGACCGAATATAGAGAACCCGACAAGGATGGGCCACTAGCTGCNCTTGCATTTAAAGTAGTTAGTGATCCCTATGTTGGTAGACTCGTTTTCCTTNGAGTCTATTCTGGTACGGTTAATGCCGGAGGATTGGTAAATAACCTAACTAAAGATAAACGAGAAAGAATGGGCCGGCTACTACGAATGCATGCCAACCATAGAGANGAATTAGAGACGGTCCAAGCAGGGGATATATGCGCCGCTATTGGACTAAAAGATACTTTTACCGGGGACACAATCGGGACCCAAGATAGACCTTTGATTCTCGAACCACCCAAATTCCCAGAACCGGTCGTATCAGTAGCTATTGAACCTGCNACACGAGCCGACCAAGATCGATTATCTGAAGCGCTAAGGAAGCTGTCTGAGGAAGACCCGACCTTCCAGGTGCGATTCAACGAAGAAACCAGTCAGACAGTGATGTCAGGCATGGGAGAGCTTCATCTAGAAGTATTAGTGGATCGTATGAAANGAGAATTCAGTGTATCTGCTAATGTAGGTAACCCAAGAGTATCTTACCGAGAAACATTGGTGAGCCGGTTAAAAACTGAAGGGCGTTTCGTCAGGCAAAGCGGAGGACACGGCCAATATGGACACGTAGTGTTGGAAATTGAGCCACTAGAACGCGGAGCGGGTATCATATTCGAAAACGCCATTACGGGAGGTAGTATTCCGAGAGAATACATCTCAGCNGTAGAGAACGGTGTGCGCCAAGCACTAGACAACGGTCCATTAGGTGGGTATCCTCTGGTTGACTTAAAAATTAAACTTGTTGACGGTAGCTACCATCAAGTAGATTCATCGGAAATGGCTTTCCGAAGCGCCGGCATGCTNGCCATCCGAGAAGGAGCTACCAAGAGTCGGGCCGCATTACTAGAGCCTATGGTTGAATTGGAAGTTGTAACGCCTGGGGAATTTCTAAGCGACATCATAGGTGATCTAGGGACAAGAAGGTCCCAAATAAAAAACATTGAAGGGCAAGAGGACTTGCAAACTGTGTGGGCCATGATTCCATTAGGAGAAACGTTTTCTTACACAACAGCCCTCAGGTCTTTAAGTAGTGGAAGAGCCAACTACTCTATGGAATTCAAGCATTATGAACCTGTGTCTGAGAATGTGTTAAAGACATTAATCAACATATGACAATAATTTTTAATATNGGGAATTTATATGGTAACTAGACAAAAAGTACGTATAACCCTNAAAGCNTTCGATCATAAAATGCTAGACCTATCTACAGAGCAGATCGTAGACACTGCAGAGAGGACTGGCGCTAGAATCGCCGGCCCTGTGCCTCTNCCGACACATATCAGACGATTTTGTGTGATAAGGGGACCACACGTGGACAAAGATTCTAGGGAACACTTTGAAATTCGAACTCACAAACGCCTAGTTGACATTTTAGATCCAACTTCCAAGACCATAGACTCGTTAACGCGCCTGAACCTTCCGGCCGGCGTTGACATTTCTATAAAGTTGTAGACGGANATGTTACGAGGATTTTTAGGCAAGAAAATCGGTATGAGTCAAGTATTCAGGGATAACGGCGAATTGGTTCCCGTAACCGTTATTCAGGCCGGCCCGTGCGCAGTTACCCAGATTAAAAGCCAAGAAACGGACGGATATAATGCTGTGCAATTAGGCTTTGGAGCAACCAAAAAACTTAATAAGCCGGAAAGAGGGCACCTGACAAATAGTGAACCGGTAAAACACCTAAGAGAAGTTAAAGCTGATAACTTACAAGATTATTCCATTGGTCAACAAATCAGTGTTGACATATTTGATGTCGGAGAGAAAATAGACGTAATAGGTACTACAAAGGGGCGCGGCTTTGCCGGATCGATGAAAAGACACGGTTTCGGCGGCGGACCTCGTACCCACGGACAATCAGACCGCAGCCGAGCGCCCGGCTCCATTGGCGGAGGAACGACCCCAGGAAAGGTATATAAGGGCATGAAAATGGCGGGACACATGGGAAATGAACAAGTAACTGTAAAGAATCTAGAGATTGTTCAGATTGATCAAGACCGCAATCTTTTGGTTGTTAAAGGAGGGGTTCCTGGAGCCCCCAATGGATTGCTTGTTATACGAAGGAAAGGATAGGCGGAGTTTACTACCATGGAGCATCCAGTTAGAAATCAACTCGGTGACACTATCGAGACAATAGAACTCAACGATGACGTTTTTAGTGTACCAATGAATAACACGCTTATTCATCATGCCGTAGTCATATACCAAGGGAACAAGCGGCAAGGGACGCATGATACCAAGACCNGAGCCCAAGTGTCCGGCGGAGGACGCAAACCGTGGATTCAAAAACACACAGGAAGGGCACGTCAAGGAAGTACTCGGTCTCCACANTGGAGACATGGAGGAGTGGTTTTCGGACCTCATCCACGTGACTACNGGAAGGCCATACCACGGAAAGTGCGTCGNCAGGCTTTAAAATGCGCACTCTCNGATAAAATCCGGCAGAGTGAGTTTATNTGCNTGGATAGTACCGACGAACTAAANGGCAAAACTGTATCCATGACCACGTTGCTAAATAATCTAGGAATATCGAGTTCCGCTTTATTAGTAACTGCCAGCGCCCAGTCGGACGTGTTCAGGGCAGGACATAATATACCTAGATTATGGACAACGCCGGTAAACTTACTAAACGCGAACGATGTTTTAAATTATAAGACTCTTGTCATGACGGTTGAAGCAGCCAAGTTGGCAGAGCAAATGTGGGCAGACCCNATAGGGCATCGNNAAAAAAGAGCAGCGGCTAATANCGGTGNCACCAGCACNTCCGATGNCNCAGNCGAAGCACAGGCAGCTTCAGACCCAACTTCAAGTCAAGAATCTTCAACGACTGCTCGCCGGACCAGNAGATCACCGGCTGCTCAGGCGGATGAAACNACAAGTACAACTCCTAGAAGAACTAGGGCCAGTACCTCTGTCCAAGCAGATGACCAAAACCCTCCTACCACTACTAGAAGACGTCGATCAACTGCTGCCACTGNATCACAAGATGAGACGCCACCCACTCCCCGCAGGCGTAGAGCGAATAGCGCAGCGGAAAATGAGGATCCGGCCCCAACCCCGCGGCGCCGTAGAACGACCCAACCAGACCCAGAGGTCGAACAATGAACATACATCAAGTNCTCCTGAAGCCAACTATCACTGAAAAAAGCACATTACTCCAGGAGTCTAGTATCTACACTTTTCAGGTGGACCTGAAAGCTAACAAATCGCAAGTCAAGGAAGCAATCGAAAAGAATTTTGATGTTACAGTCCGTGATGTTAACATTACCAAACTTCACGGAAAGAGAAAAAGGTACGGGCAACGATTTAAAAAAATGCCTGATATCAAGAAAGCTGTAGTAACCCTNCAACCTGGAGACAGGATTAACCTNATTGAAGGGCTTTAGACAAATAGGAAAAATGCTATGCCACTAAAAAATCTACGTCCTANTACACCTGGACAAAGAAATGCTGTTAGGCCTTCATTCGAGGAGATTACTCGGAAAAAACCNGAGAAGNCACTTATCAGCGGTCTATCCAAACACGGCGGTCGCAATAACCGAGGACGGGTAACAACTCGTAGTCGAGGTGGTGGCGCCAAGAGAATGTATCGTTTGATTGACTTCAAAAGACGCAAAGAGGGTGTTCCCGGGCGAGTAGTATCAATCGAATATGATCCAAATAGAACTACCCGNATCGCGCTTATTTATTACGCAGACGGAGAAAAGAGCTACATACTAGCNCCCCAATCTCTCTCGGTGGACAGTTGGGTACAAGCAGGACCTGACGCTGAAATAAGCCCTGGGAATTGTCTCAGGTTAAGAAACATACCCACCGGTACAGTCGTACATAACATTGAATTAACTCCAGATAGAGGTGGGCAAATGGTCCGTAGTGCGGGAGGTGGGGCGCAAGTACTTTCNAGAGAAGGTCNACACGTATTAATTCGACTCCCATCTGGAGAAATGCGGAGGGTATTGTTAAACTGTCGCGCCACTATAGGCCAACTATCCAATCCTGATCATAAAAACGAAAGCCTTGGCAAGGCCGGCGCCAAGCGGCACCTGGGGAGGCGACCAAAAGTCCGTGGGGTAGCCATGAATCCCGTGGACCACCCGCATGGNGGAGGTGAGGGTCGTTCTCCTATAGGAATGCCTGGGCCTAAATCTCCGTGGGGAAAACCAACTCTAGGTTACAAAACTCGTAGGAAAAATAAACCTAACACGCTGGTAGTTAGAGCTAGAAGAAAATAATGGGATTGTTTATATGTCTAGATCGATAAAAAAAGGCCCCTACATACANGCNAAGCTGATGAAAAAAGTGTCCGCTGTGCAGGAGAGCGGAGCNCAAACAGTGATCAGGACGTGGTCCCGAGCATCTATGATTATGCCTGACATGCTGGGGTTGACCATCGGAGTTCATGATGGGCGCCGCCATATCCCAGTATTCATTACAGAAAATATGGTAGGACATAGACTTGGAGAATTCGCTCCTACCAGAACATACCGCGGACATGTGTCACGNTCAGAAAGAACCAGNAGAGTAATAAGGTAATTATATGCCGCCAGTACAAGCTGTAGCGAAACAAATAGGTGCCTCTCCTAAACGACTGAAACCAATTATGGATTTGGTGCGGAATCAAGGGGTAAACGATGCATTAAACCAACTAAGTTTATTGACNTCTCCTTGGGCACGGCAAATATACAAAACCNTTCAATCAGCGGCGGCAAACGCCGAGAATAACATGATGATGAATAGGGATGATCTAATAATCGTCCGTATCACTGCCGATCAAGCTCGACCGCTGAAACGTTTTAGACCCAGAGCAAGGGGCAGGATAGGAAGAATAACCAAACAGGCTTGCCACATTACAGTAGTCGTTGACGAAGCTAACCCTCAGGAGTTTTAATTTATGGGGCACAAAACTCACCCCTACGGTTTTAGATTAGGCATCATAAAAGACTGGAAGACGCATTGGTACGCCAATAACGCTAGGGATTATAGGAANTTACTTCTTGAAGATATCAAATTAAGAAAAAGTATAAACGGTGAATACCAAGGGTTTTCTGATGCTGGAATAGCAAGAATCGAAATCGACAGAGGAACTCAAGACACGGTAATTAACATACACTCTGCCAGGCCCGGGATTCTAATTGGTAGAGAAGGCGAGAGAGTTAAGAACCTTAGATCACGGTTGGAAGAGATNGCAGAACATAGAATACAGTTAAACATAATAGAAATAGAACAGCCCGAACTGAACCCATATTTAGTCGGGCGCAATATAGCTGAACANCTACAAAGAAGAGTGGCATACCGTAGNGCTATTCGGCAAGCAGCACAAAGGGCCATGCAAGCTGGTGCCCAAGGTATAAAAATAATAGTAAAAGGCAGAATATCTGGAGCAGAAATTGCAAGGGATGAGAAGTTATTATTGGGGCAAGTCCCGCTCCACACATTAAGGGCAGATATAGATTACGCTCTTGCCGAAGCACACACCGCTATGGGTCGTATCGGAATCAAAGTCTGGATATATCATGGCCAGATATTGCCCGCTCTACCAGAAGATGAAGAAGAGCTGGAAACGATCGAAGTTCGNGTCGAATCCGGAACAGAAGACGATACAGAAGCCATTGCCGATGACGTTATCGGAGGAGTCGCTANCAGAGGAGCTTTCGATGTTGCAACCTAAAAGAACTAANTTTAGAAAGATTGGCCGAGGCCGCATGAAAGGTCAGGCAACAGCTGGTAACAGTGTGAGCTTTGGCGAATATGGCCTTAAAGCCATGGCATGCGACTGGATAACTGCNCGACAAATAGAGTCGGCCCGTGTCGCAATCACAAGGTCTCTTCAAAGGGGAGGTCAGGTTTGGATNAGAGTCTTTCCAGATAAGCCAGTGAGCAAAAAGCCCGCNGAGGTACGGATGGGTGGCGGGAAAGCNGCAAACGACCATTGGGTGGCAGTTGTAAAGCCCGGTAAAATATTATTTGAAGTCGGAGGAGTAACACCTCAACAAGCTGAGGTTGCCTTGAGATTAGCGTCCTATAAATTACCTATCCCNACTAAAACAGTGCAGCGCGATAGGATTGCAGCTGCAGTATCCGGATAAAACAAATGCTTATAAATGAAATACGATCTATGACCAACGAGCAATTACTTGAAGAAGTAAACAACCGATATCGTGAGTTGATGAACCTAAGATTTCAAGCAGCAACAAATCAACTAACTGATACAAATATGCCTAGGAAAACCCGGCGAGATATCGCTCAAATTAATACTGTCATACGGGAACGCAGGGGGATAAGTAATTAAAAATGTCGAAGCTCATGCGGAAAGATCGGGTNGCGGTTGTCGTGGGGACTAAAATGGATCGTACGGCCGTCGTAGAAATGGTATGGAAACAGCGCCATAGAGTTTATCGAAAACAGATGCGACGGATTTCGAGATTCTACGTACATGATCCCGAAAATNTATGCATGGTGGGCGACACGGTGAGGATTGAAGAAACGCGCCCTATATCAAAAACCAAACATTGGAGACTTATGGAAATTATTCAACGACGACAATTGGCAGATGTACAGCCGATTGAGCTGGAAACTGCTATCACATCAGAATTGTCTTCATGAAAATTTCATCTGATCTTATACCAAATGGTTTAGTTTAAAAGGAACCAGAACAATGATCCAAACTTATACAAGATTAAACGTAGCAGATAACAGCGGTGCAAAACGCATCCGTCTGATCAACATCCCCGGCAGTAGTAAGCGAAAATATGCTCAAGTTGGGGATATCATTGTATGTAACGTCCGAGAAGCAGTACCAAATTCACCTATTCGAAAGGGGTCTGTAGTCAGAGCAGTAGTAGTTAGACAAGCTCAAGGGTTATTAAGGGCGGATGGGACTTATATCAAATTTGATGATAATGCAGCGGTGATCATCCAAGAAAATCGACTGCCAAGAGGAACCCGCATATTCGGCCCAGTCGCTCGAGAATTACGAGATAAAGGGTTCATGAGAATCGTGTCTCTGGCTCCTGAGGTAGTTTAATGAGTGTAAAAAAGGGTGACAANGTCCTAGTCATAGCCGGAAAAGACAAAGGTAAAACTGGTANAGTTGNCCGGCAGTTAACCAGCAACGACCGAATAGTCGTTGAAGGCNTTAACATGATTACAAGACACGTTAAAGCAAGACCAGGGGTACGGCAATCGGGAAGAATTCAACAAGAAGCTTCAATACACATCTCTAACGTCATGCTGATCTGTAACAAATGTAGTAAGCCAACCCGACCGCATATAATGAAACTTGAAACAGGTGATAGGGTAAGAACCTGTCCTAAATGCCAGGAAGTGATTGACGATGCCAGATAGTGAACCTCCCCAAGATAACCTAGCAAGCGAAGATAATCTCCAATCAGACGCGCCTAACGAAGAGATTGCAGAAGAACAAACGTCATCAACAAGACCTAGGCGTCAACGAACAACGCGTAGCCGCCAATCAGAACGATCCGAAGGTGACTCGTCAGGGAATTCGCCGGCGGAGCCACCTCCGGCGCCCAGACTCCTCGAAACCTACCGTACTGAGATAGTGTCTACTATGATGTCTGAATTCGGATATCATAACACTATGAGAGTTCCCAGAATACGTAAAGTAACGCTGAACATCGGGCTTGGAGAAGCACTAACAAATGGGCGTGCAATGGAAGCAGCGGTGCAAGATTTAGCGACGATTTCGGGTCAAAAGCCGGTGATTACCCGAGCGAAGAAATCAATAGCTAATTTCAAACTAAGAGAAGGGAATCAAATAGGCACTTCCGTTACCTTACGTGGTGCACGTATGTACCATTTCCTGGACAGATTGGTGAATACCGCGCTTCCAAGAATCCGCGACTTTAGAGGTATTTCTCGAAGAGGTTTTGACGGTAGAGGCAATTTTTCTATTGGCATTAGAGAACAAATCATATTCCCTGAAATTGATTATAATCAGATTGATCGGATTCGGGGGCTGCAAGTAACCATAGGGACTACTGCTACTAATGACCCCGAAGCTATGCGTCTCCTAGAGCTATTTGGGATGCCATTCGTGAGTCAGGACTAAGGAGGATCATTGGCAAAACAATCAAAAATTCAGAAATGGTTACGTAAGCCACCTTATGCATCGCGGTACCATAACCGGTGCCACAGATGCGGTAGGCCACGCGCATATATTAGATATTTTGGTATTTGTCGGATTTGCTTCCGAGAGTTAGCCCTTAATGGCGAGCTTCCCGGGGTCCGCAAAGCCAGTTTGTAACAGGAGGAAAAGAGAAAAATTATGCCAGTCACCGATCCTGTTGCCGATATGCTTACTAGAATTCGAAACGCTATACAGGCTCGTCATGATTCAGTTCTGGTCCCTCACTCTAAGTTGAAACAAGCACTAGCTCAATTACTTAAAGACCAGGGATATATTAGGGATTTTGACCTTCCACGTGGACGAGTCCATCCAACTTTACGGATTCATATAGCCTACCGGCCTGACAGGCAGCCAGCTATTAGTGGATTAAAACGCATAAGTAAACCGGGATTAAGAGTATACGTCGGAAAGGGCGAAATTCCCCGAGTCTACGGAGGAGTAGGTATAGCAATATTATCTACTTCGAAAGGTATCATGCCTGGTAGACAAGCCTGGCGCTCAGGGCTAGGAGGTGAATTACTCTGTTATGTCTGGTGAAGATACAACAACTGGTCGAACACTTTCTCGGATTGGCAGGCAACCGATTCCTATACCTCAGGGTGTAGAAATCGAAGTATTAACTAACGGTGTGACGGTAAAAGGTCCAAAAGGGACTTTAACCCAAACTTACCACCCAGAAGTCAAGGTGGTGATAGATCAAGACCAGGTATTAGTAGAGAGATTGTCAGAACGTAAATTTCATCACTCGTTACATGGTCTCACCAGGAGTTTGATAGCCAACGCCATAATTGGAGTAACAGAAGGCTACACAAAAACTCTTGAGCTTATGGGCGTAGGATACAGAGTCCAACAATCCGACGATGGCATAACTCTTGCGGTTGGTTATAGCCATCCTGTAGATATAAAGCCGATAGAAGGTGTTACACTAGAAGTGGAAGGTAACAATCGGATACACGTGACAGGAATAGATAAACAACGCGTAGGAGAACTAGCTGCCCAAATCAGGAAAGTACGACCTCCAAATGCATATAAAGAAAAAGGAATAAAATACGCAGGGGAAGAGTTGCATTTCAAACCAGGAAAATCCGGTAGAGCAACTGCCTAACCTGTAATAGATATTCACTGAGGACAATTAACCTAATGCCAAAGGATAGAAATTCCGTCGCCTTACGTAAGGTACGACACAAAAGAGTCCGTAAAAAGGTTTCCGGCTCAACCGAGCAGCCTAGATTATGTGTATTCAGGAGCTTACGCTCCATTTACGCTCAAATAATAGATGATTCGACGGGTAGAACTATAACCTCTGCCTCCAGCAAAGAATCACCATCAATATCACCTAAAACTGCGGCATCTAACGTAGTAGGCAAGATGGTCGCTGAAAGAGCCAAATCCCAAGGAATAACCGAGGTTGTTTTCGACAGAGGTGGATACAAATACCACGGTCGAGTAAAGGCACTGGCCGATGGAGCACGAGAGGGAGGTCTCAAGTTTTAATGACTTTAACACGAGGCAGACCTAGGCAACCACGAGCTAGAGAAGAGGATAATTCGGGTTTTACCGAGAGAGTGGTATACACACGAAGAATAGCCAAAGTAGTTAAAGGTGGTAGAAGACTCAGATTCAACGCATTAGTTGTAGTAGGTAACGGCGAGGGTCAAGTTGGTGCAGGAATGGGAAAGGCCATAGTGATACCAGACGCCGTACGAAAAGGAAACGCTATTGCCCGAAGAGGGATGGTAACGATTCCCATTAAAGGGAGCACAATCCCACATGAAATTACCGTCAAAAAAGGTGCCTCAATAGTAGTCATAAAACCAGCTCGGGAAGGGACAGGAATAATCGCAGCCGGAGCTATGAGAGCCATGTTGGAGCTCGGTGGAGTCCNAGATGTAGTAGGAAAATCACTTGGATCAAGAAACCCCATCAACATAGTAAAGGCCACGTTGGAAGCACTCCGGCNACTTAGGGACCCAGAAGTTGAAACACAAAGAAGACTAGGGACTAGTGGGCAANGANCTGCACAACNTTCCCAGCAGGAACCTGNGCAGGAATCAGTTGANCCAACTGTACCAACACNCACAGTTGAGGCTACTGAATCACCGATAGTGGAAGATTCTTAAAAATACAAACTCAAGACGGGTGAAGGGGAACCAATGGCGCAGTTGAAAATTACGTGGACGAAAAGCTACATAGGAAAACCACAGAATCAGCGTAGAGTCGTGGAGTCGCTNGGGTTAAAACGTCTGCACCANAGCGTCATCCACGGAGACACTCCTGTCATAAGAGGTATGGTCAACAAAGTACAACATTTGTTAAAAGTAGAGGAAGTCCCTGAATAAACCTCTCAAGCCAGCTCAGCAGTAATTATCTTTGTTAACTATAAGTTCTGATAAGAACAAAACTGAAACCAATTTTTAGCAAAGTAAGCAATTGTCTAGGTTCTATAATTTGAACGACCCATCGCGGAATAAATATCTTACCCAAAGAATCAAAATTTCGAGTACATTACTATGATGCAACATCAAATTAAACCCAACGCAGGATCTCGTAAAAATAGAAAACGAATCGGGAGAGGTAATGCCGCTGGNGGNGGCACATATGCNGGAAGAGGACTAAAGGGTCAGAAATCNCGTTCTGGTAAAGGTATTAAACCTGGGTTCGAAGGTGGACAAAATCCTCTAATCAAAGGTTTACCAATGCTCAGGGGATTCAATAACAAGTTCAAGATTCATTACTCTCTAGTCTCTCTGGAAAGTTTAGACCAACTTCCTGCTAGTGATAACATCACTCCCGAATACCTATACATCTCCGGTATNACAAGAAGCAAAANAAATCCNATAAAGATCGTTGGNAATGGCGATATAACCAAACCTTTAAACATATCAGCCCACAAATTCACTGAATCTGCACGTAAAAAAATAGAGGCGGTCGGTGGGACTATAGAGGAACTTTAACTAATATGATGCCATCTGAAGCATCCGGAGGTAGGTGGCCCAGTTTAATCCAAGCTGCCATAGATGCTTTTAGTCTCCCTGATCTCCGGGCTAAAATCCTATTCACGCTAGGTATGTTAGCACTATACAGGTTCGTAGCCCACATACCAATTCCTGGAATAGACCAGTTCCAATTAGATAACCTGTTTCGAAATAACCAACTTCTAGGCTTTCTCGACCTCTTTAGCGGCGGAGCCCTAAGTCGAATGAGNATAGTAGCTCTGGGAGTATTNCCNTATATTACGGCATCCATTGTAATACAACTGCTAACACCCGTGATCCCAACGTTACAACAGATTTCTAGGGAGGGTGAATCTGGCAGGGCNAAAATGAATCGTTTCGTCCATTGGCTNACAGTTCCTATCGCGATTTCTCAAGCCATTGGACAATTAGTGTTACTGCAACAAAGTAACGTACTAACTACCGTTGGTTACAGTGGCCCAGCTCTNCTACCAACGCTGGCGGCAATCATATCAATGACTGCAGGCACAATGTTCTTGGTTTGGTTAGGAGAACTAATAACGGAACGAGGTATCGGTAATGGCATTTCTCTGATCATATTCTCGGGTATAGTAGTAGGATTCCCCTCATTGGTTACACAAGGCTTTCTAGATAGAGATAATCTTCTCGGGGTGGGGTTCTTCCTAATAATAGGCGTGTTGATAGTAGCCTTGATAGTGTTATTTAACGAGGCTCATAGGCGCATCCCTGTACAATATGGACGAAGCATATTCAGGGGAGGAAGGATGTACAGGCAAAGCGGCGCATCCTACATACCATTACGAATCAACTCAGCNGGCATGATACCNCTAATCTTTGCTTTCTCTATTGTCATTCTACCAGGGACTATAGCTACCTATTTTGCTTCGAACAGCGGGATAGTTGGTAGTATCGCCCGAACGTTAGTTAGCCTATTCACACCTACATCGACCATGTACTGGGTCCTAGTCTTCATACTGGTTGCGATCTTTACTTTTTTCTACGCTCTAGTGGTCTTTAACCAACAACAACTGGCTGAAAACTTNCAACGGAACGGGGGGTTCGTATTAGGTATTCGCCCCGGAAAGCCGACTCAAGATTACTTAAACCGGGTTATTGTNNGGATAACGATGGGAGGGGCATTATTTCTCGGTTTCGTTGCAATAGTGCCTTATTTAGCATCACTGATAACAGGAGTGCAAGCCATATCATTAAGCAGCACGAGCCTTTTGATAATGGTTGGAGTTGGACTAGATACGTTACGGCAACTGGAAGCCCAGCTCCTAATGCGGAACTACGACGGATTTTTACGATGATGGGATCGGTTCGTCTAGTACTATTCGGTCCGCCGGGAGCTGGGAAAGGTACTCAGGCACTGTATTTACGAGATTATTTGGCCGTTCCCCATATAAGCTCAGGGGATTTGTTTCGGTATCATCTCCAACAAAAAACTCATTTGGGGATTCAAGCATCTGAATATATAAATCAGGGTCTATTGGTGCCGGACAAGGTTACCATTGAGATAATATTGGACAAACTCTTGAATCTTCAGCCTACAGACGGGTTCTTATTGGACGGTTTCCCAAGAACCGAATACCAGGCGCGTATATTAAGTGAAAATTTAGCCACGAAATCCAAGAATATTGACAGAGTAATATATATTGATGTGCCAATTACAGAACTTGTTAGGAGATTGTCAAATAGATACATATGCAGCGATTGTCAAGCTCCACAGCAAGTAAATCCCTTAGAACCCAAGAAGTGCTCGTTATGCGGCGGGGAATTATATCAAAGAGCCGACGACAATACGGACAGCATTAATACCCGTCTAGATGTCTATGAACGGGAGACGGTTCCAGTGTTGGATTTTTACCGTTCCCAGGATTTAGTTATCACCATAGATGGTACTGGCTCAATAAATTGCATAAACAAAAGAGTACAAAGGCAAATCGAGGATTTGCAAAGCCAATGAACGATTAAGTTAGGCTGGGTTCTTTATTATAATAGGCGACTTCCCAAGTCAGACAAACCGGAGTAAAATACCTAGGTGAATAAAAAGGCACAAAATAATACAGCGTCCAACTCACCTTCTCCTTACAATGGTGGGATAACTATAAAGTCGATCAAAGAATTGCAGTATATGGAGTTGGCAGGTGGCATAGTTGGTTCAGCATTAACATTATTGAAGAGGTCTGTTGAACCCGGCATCACCACAAAGGAATTGGACGCTATCGCATACAAAGAAATCACAAGCCTGGGAGCCAAACCTACGTTCAAAGGGTACCGCGGGTTTCCAGCAAGTATCTGTGCATCTGTAAACGAAGAAATCGTTCATGGTATCCCTGGCAAACGGGTACTTAAAGATGGCGATATCATAAAAATGGATGTTGGTGCAACTATAAATGGCTTCATAGGAGACGCGGCCGTATCGGTGCCAGTAGGTCAGGTTTCGCCAGAAGCCATAAAGCTCATGGGTGCAACTGAGGAAAGTCTTAAACTAGGGATAGAAGCGGCCCAACCAGGTAACCGTATAGGGGACATCGGGACAGCAGTGCAAACATACGGTGAATCACTAGGATACGGTGTAGTTAGAGAATTTGTTGGCCATGGAGTTGGTCGCCATCTGCACGAGGAACCCCAGGTCCCAAACTACCGAGACCCCAGCAAAGGGCCTGGCCCTCTACTAAAGCACGGGATGTGTATAGCAATTGAACCCATGTTTAATATCGGAGGATGGGAGACATTGATACTAGACGATGATTGGACTGTAGTTACAAAAGACGGAACCCTCTCTTCCCATTTTGAACATACGATAGCCATCACTGACGAAGGACCTAAAATATTGACCGTACATAGCTAAGCGTTAAAGAAATAACACCATATATTGTAATTAGGAAGAAAGAAAGAGGCCGATGCCAAAAAAGGAAGCAATAGAAGTCGAAGCAAAAGTCACAGAGGCTTTACCTAATGGTATGTTCAGAGTAGAACTACCAAATGACCATCAGGTATTAGCACACGTATCCGGAAAAATCCGAATGCACTTTATTAGAGTCTTGCCAGGCGATCGCGTATTAGTCGAGTTATCTCCCTATGACCTTACCAGAGGTCGTATAACTTACCGGTTTAAGTAGAAGAATTAAATGAAAGTATCTGCATCTGTAAAACAACGATGCGACAAGTGTCGCATAATAAAGCGCAAAGGTATTATCAGAGTTATTTGTTCTAACCGCAGGCATACCCAAAGACAAGGTTGAAATCCAATCTACAAAGCATTATTAGGAGTCAGTAATGGTAAGAATCGCTGGTGTAGACGTGCCAGACAGAAAACGCGCTCACGTAGCCCTTCGTAGCATATACGGGATTGGTCCCGCCATTGCATCTGAAATAATAGTAAAGGCCGAGTTGGACTCTGAAATACCTCCGAGAATGAACGAGTTAAGTGAAGACCAACTGGACCAAATACGAGAAATCGTTGATAGTTACAACACCGAAGGAGACCTTCGAAGGGAAGTTAACCAAAACATCAGACGATTAATCGAAATAGGATCTTATAGAGGCCTCAGGCACAGGAGAGGCTTGCCAGTCCATGGACAACGTACTCGTACCAATGCCAGGTCTAGAAAAGGACCCAAACGGACCGTAGCAGGACGCGGCCGACGCAGCGGAGGAAAGAAATAAATGCCAAGACCCAGGGCTAGAACTAGGGATCGTAGAGCTGTTCCACAAGGTAAAGCATATATTTATTCAACGTTTAACAACACTATAATCAGTATCACAGACCCACAAGGCAATGTTATCTCTACCGCCAGTGCGGGGACAGCTGGTTTTAAAGGTTCTCGTAAAGGAACAGCCTTTGCGGCCCAACGGGCAGCAGAACAAGCAGCGCGTCGAGGCATGGACATGGGCCTTCGCCAAATCGATGTGCTGATAAAGGGTCCCGGGTCTGGTCGAGAAGCCGCGATTCGATCTCTACAAGGTGCGGGGTTATTTGTAAGCAGTATACGTGATGTCACCCCTATTCCACATAACGGAGTTAGATCCCCCAAACGCAGAAGGATTTAGGTAAATAATAAATGGGAAAATATAACGGACCATCTTGTAGACTCTGTAGAAGGGCCGGTGAGAAGTTATTCTTGAAAGGCGATCGGTGCTTTACACCACGTTGTGCAGTAGAACGGAGGCACAATCCACCCGGAGACGTCTCAAACCGTCGTAGACGTCCTACAGATTATGCTGTCCATCTCCGAGAGAAACAAAAAGCGCGGCAAATGTATGGAGTTATGGAAGGGCAATTCCGAAAGTACATGACTGCAGCGTTTAACACGCCAGGTGTATCTGGCTTGAACCTACTAAGAAGTCTGGAAAGGCGATTAGATAACGTCGTTTTCTTGTTGAATTTTGCTGATTCCAGAAAACAGGCAAGGCAGTTCGTAAATCACGGACATTTCACGGTAAACGGGGTGAAAACAGATATACCTTCATATCAAGTACGCATCGGTGATGTAATAGGCTGGAAGGAAACGACGAAATCCTCAGATTTCTATAAAGACAGAACCGATGGTTTGCCTAAGAGGCTAATCCCAGGCTGGTTGGCCTTCAATCAGGACGACATGAGCGGGCAAATTACTAGCCTACCGGCAGACGAAGATCTTCAGGAATCAATAAACTCTAGATTAATAGTAGAGTTCTATTCGAGGTAACGGAATTAATGTTAGATACGAGTTACATTGTAGCGACTGAGGTGCCTGACGCACCAGTCGTTCCACAAAATCCTACGATACGCCTGATTGAATCAGACAATAACTATGGAAAACTAGCGATAGAACCTCTACAACGAGGCTATGGCATCACCATTGGGAACCCTTTAAGACGGATCCTCCTGAGTTCAATTCCGGGGAGCGCCGTGACCTGGGTAAAAATCGATAATGTAGAGCACGAATATACCGCAATAGAGGGTATAAAAGAGGAGGTCATGGACCTTCTTTTGAATATAAAAAGGATACGCATAAACTCACCCGCTCAACGTACAGGGAAAATGAGACTCGAAATCACCGGAGAAGGTACAGTGTGCGCAGGGGACATTTCTACATCCTCAGATTTCGAAATAGTTAATCCCGAATTACACATCGCCACTTTGGATAACCCTGATGTAACTCTATCTATCGAGTTCAATGTAGATCAAGGCGTTGGGTATCAACCAGCAATACAAAATGAAGGTGTGTCTGGATTGCCCGTTGGAGTTCTACCGGTAGACGCTATATTTAATCCTATCCGTAAAGTCGACTACACAATTGAAAGAACGCGGGTAGGCCAAGTTACAGATTACGAACGCCTAGTGTTGGAACTATGGACTGATGGAACTATTGGGCCGTTAGAAGCTGTTCAAACCGCAGCTGAAACTCTCGTACGACATTTCTTCATATTTAGTAACTTCCATCCTGATGCCGATCCAGAAACTCCCTCACCCAGATCGCAAATATCACCCGAAATCTTTCAAATGCCCTTAGATAAACTCCAGCTCTCTCCACGCACCGCGAACTGTCTCAAACGAGCTCACCTAACCAAAGTAGGTGAAGTAGTAGACATGTCGGATGAAGATTTACTGAAGATACGAAACTTCGGTGAACGCTCTCTCTTGGAATTAAAAGAGAAGTTATCTGGACTAAACATACCGTCAGTATTAGATAACAATGAAGACGAAACCGAGACAGGAGATAATGCAACAATCTCGGACATATCACAAGGTGATATAAGTGAACTAATGGGTAATATAGAAATTCAAACTCCACAATCCGACATAGAAGAGTCGAGTCAGCTATCGGAGTTCATACCCGAAATGTCTGACGACCTGGACGAGGAAGAGGAATAACCATGGCATCTCATCGCGTTGCAGGACGCAATTTAAGTCGTTACAAAGACCACAGAAAAGCATTATTAAGAGGTCTAACTGCAGACCTAATAAAGCACGAAAGAATAAAGACCACTCTTGCTAAAGCGAAAGAGACAAGAATTGTAGCAGAAAAATTGATCACGCACGGTAAAAAAGGCACCTTACACCATCGCAGGTTAGCTATGAGCCAACTACCTAATAAACAGATAGTGAAAAAGGTTTTTGATGAACTAGCTCCTCGATACGCCGAGAGACCTGGTGGATACACACGGGTAGTAAAACTCGGTCCACGTCAGGGAGATGGGGCATCAATGGCCGTAATAGAGTTGGTTTGATCAAGATATAGTACCAAGTTGAAAGGAAAGGTTAGTTGTAAATACTAGAAGTTACAACACATTTACTAAATATGGGATGAAACCCAACCGTCGCATTGCACTAACTGTTGAATATGACGGCACCCATTATAAAGGATTCCAATTACAAAATAACAAACCTACAATCCAAGGAGAATTAGAAGAAGCACTAAAGAGATTAACGCAACAATCTATCAGAGTTAGAGGAGCAAGTCGTACGGACTCAGGTGCTCATGCCTTAGGGCAGGTAGTCGATTTCAACGTTGACTCGAAACTTGAAACCGAACAATTCATCAGAGGCCTAAACTTTTACCTGCCAAAAGACATAGGTATACAATCAGCGCACGAGGTTTCTGAAGAATTTAATGCAAGGAAGCACGCACTAACAAGGATTTATAGATTCAATATACTCAACCTACCACACCAATCTCCTCTCAAGCGTTATACTCATCATTGGATAAAAGAAGTTTTAGATATCAACATAATGCGTGATGCTGCAAAAGAATTGGTAGGAAGTCTGGATTTCCGTCATATCGCAGCCAACTACCCTCACGAGGTAAATACCACCCGTATAGTAAAACGCTGGGAAATATGGCGCGAAGAAGAAACAATAATTATAGAAAGCGAGGCAAATGGTTTTCTAAGGCATCAGATTAGAAGAGTAAACTCGATACTAGTTAATATTGGCAAGGGGAAGTGGCAAAAAGATATCCTGCATGAGACCCTGAAAACAGGCTTCCCTTTAGGGTGGAAACCACCAAGCCTACCATCCAAAGGTCTCTGCCTAATGAAAGTAACATATCCTTATAACTGGCAAAAGGTTGAACATGAAACGTACTAGTACTTATTTTCCAAAACAACACGAAATTCAAGACGCTTGGCGTGTGATCGACGCAACTGGCAGACCATTAGGTAGATTGGCTAGGGACATTGCTGTGGCACTGCAAGGTAAAGACAAACCCATTTATACCCCACACCTAATAACCGGCGATCATGTTGTAGTTCTTAATGCTGCAGAAGTAATGACTACTGGCAACAAATCATTGCAGAAAATATACTACCGCCATAGTGGTTATGTAGGAAACCTAAAAAGCATGACCCTTAAAGAGATGCGAGAGCGGAATCCAGAAAAAGTGATAGAATTAGCTGTCAAGGGCATGTTGCCTCACAACAGTCGTGGTAGACAAATGTTAAGGCGTCTCAAAGTATATGCAGGATCAACTCATTCCCACCAGGCCCAAACTGGCAACAATCCTATAGACTAAGGGAAGTAGGGAGAAAATTTGGTACAAGCTAACTCTCAACAACAATATTATTATGGTACGGGTAAAAGAAAATGTGCCATTGCGAAAGTTCGCCTCTATTTGGACGACGGGGGTCCAATCATAGTAAACGGCAAACCCATGGAGGAATTCTTTAACTGGGCTCCGTGGCAATCCGAAATTAACGAGCCATTCCAAGCCACTGACACAGTAAATAGATTCCGAGTCGTTGCCAAGGTGATAGGAGGCGGGGTTCACGGTCAAGCACAAGCCATCAGGCATGGTATAGCTCGTGCGCTGGTGGTTTATGATGAAAGTTTGAAAGCTTCTTTAAGACGTGAAGGACTCATCACCCGAGATTCTCGTATAAAAGAAAGCAAAAAATACGGCCTCAAACGTGCGCGTAGAGCGCCTCAGTATACCAAGAGATAAGTATCTCTATAGATACCACTATGGCCCTAAAGAATGAGAGCCGTCTATTGTTTAGGGCCATTTAATAACTTCCCCTACCGTGATCCAGTAAAAGACTATGTATAACCCTGCCAGGAACATCAAACACGCACATACTGGCTGAATCACTGGACTAATATTTCTATACCAACGAATAATCCCTTGCCGCAATACAGCCATACTGACTGTCAACGATATTATGACCGCTCCCATACCTAATGCGAATAACACAAATTGCAGGAACGAATATATAAAATCTCCCACGGTAACTGACGTGCCAACTACAGTTAAAAATATAGGTATAGTACAACTAAGAGACGCAACAGCATAGCTAATGCCAAATAAGAAATAGCCCTTGGCGTTAACTGTCTTGCTGTCCCCAATATGAAATGCTATTCGGGCCGCAAAGCCAGTATAAAATTTTAATCCGCACATAATCCATAAACCCAGAAAGATCAATAACACACCGATAGCCACTCCTAGGAAGGGTATGATCTCGAGCATTAATACTCTCGTCCCAACCGTGAGCAGGATTCCTGCAACACCGAACAATAAGCTAAATCCAATCGTAACCATAATTCCAATGTACAAAGATCGAATTATTTGCCTGCTTGGCGCAGTATTTACCGACGTTGATCCATCTGACCCCAGATACATTGCTATATATGCCGGGATCATTGGGAATCCACAGGGATTTATGGCCGAAGCCATTCCAGCTCCAAAAGCGAACCCCAATGGCAAAAATAAACCAGCTTGCCCTAACCATCCGCTAGAGCGGCCAGATATAGCTTCAACAAACTGGTTAATATTGATAGAAATTTGAGTATTCGGAGACAGATATACCCAAGCCAATAAAATGGTAAGAGTACTGGCTAATAAGAAAACAAAAAGGATGATTCTCTGACACTCAGAAACATGCGGCAAACTCTTAAACAAACTCCTGTAACCTTTCATGCCCCAATCATACGCCTATATTGTTGAAGACTACCTCATATTAAAACACAGACCATAACTGTAGTTAACTTATGGGTTTAACTCACAACCACCCTATAGGAACCAAATCACTTATCAATTAAACACCGAGATAAGATTGAGCCGCATCGAGCAATTGGTTAACCTTTTCATCAGTACTTGATTCACAATAAATTCTCAATAACGGTTCGGTACCTGAAAATCTAGAAGCCAGCCATCCATCGCTAAACATCAATCTTTTGCCATCAATAGAGTCGGAAGAGACAATTGGTTCTCCGCCTAGATCAGTTAATTCTATTGTAGATAACCTGTCTTCTATATGTGCTCTATCCCGATCGTCAAAATTAATGTCTCTCCGCTGATAACAATGCTTCCCCACCTTATCAAAAAGATTATCCAATAATTGGGAAGGAGTTCGCCCGGTTCGCGCCATATATTCCAAGATGTAAAGACCACTAAGAATCCCATCTCTCTCCGGGATGTGCCCCTGAAATGCGAATCCACCGCTTTCTTCACCGGCTATCAACGCATTTACCTCGGACATCCTAGGCCCAATATACTTGAATCCAACTCTCATTTCGTGGATTCCAACACCAAATAGTTGAGCTAATCTATTTAACATCAGTGAAGAGGTAACACCCTTGACCAAATCACCCTGATATCCCTTTTCCTCGAGTAAATACAGAGCTAATAGAGAAAACACCTCTAAGGTGCTAATGA
>PAMF01000047.1 GCA_002707185.1 Chloroflexota bacterium
AATCTCTAACTTCATCAGTTAACATACTAGACCCGTCAGTCGGGCCCAGGCCAATGTCTACCATCGCCCCTAGAACCAGGTGTACTTATAAGGCGGTGTCCCAAATGAGAATGTCTGGGCCCGATCTCTATCTATAGCAATATTGTGTTTTGGTATGACAACGTCAGCGTGATGGAAAACCATCAGTTGTTGAATTCTTGAATACAGCTTTTGCGAACATTAATTAGATTCATCAGGTATAATTGAAATATATTTAGAAATGGTTATTGTAGGTAACAGTTAAATCGTAGTCCAAATTTGAATTACCCTCATAACTGGTCCCACACAAAATCGAAATCAATATGCAAGGAACACGGAATGCTAAGAATTCGTTTGCGAAGAGTCGGTAAAAAAGGGCACCCATCATATAGAATCGTGGTTGCAGATGCTAGAGCTCCTAGAGATGGAGCTTACGTGGAATGGATCGGTCAATATGATCCTATGACAGATCCCCCATCGGTGACTTTAAAAGAAGACAGGGCGATTGCGTGGCTTAACCAAGGAGCACAGCCTTCGGACGCTGTAAAGCGTATTCTTGAGCGGGATGGTGTATACGATAGGGTTAACTCCGAATGAAGGAACTTATCGAATATATGGCCCAGTCTCTCGCCAGTAATCCAGATGCCGTGGTAGTTACAGAAAGCGTCGAAAATAATCAAGTCGTCCTACGGTTAGAAGTGGCACCAGAGGATAAGGGGAAGATGATTGGCAGACAAGGCAGGGTTGCCCAGGCGATGAGGCTCATATTAAGAATTGCGGCTGTCAAAGACGGAACACGAGCCATGTTGGAAATTGTCTAGCAGCCTATCAAACTCAGGACCTATTCCCCTGGTAATGAATCCGCTATGAAGAATGAATCAGAACTGGTTGATGTAGGGCAGATATTAGGGGCACACGGTACCGACGGCGCTCTGAAGATCAAGTCGTTTACAGATGTTCCGACCAGGTTTTCCCCTGGTAACATTCTACATATCCAAAATAATACTCACTCCATAATAGACTCCTATACCCTCCGTAAAGACCAGCTAGTCATAAAATTAACCGGCTTGAATTCTTTAAAAGAAGTCGAGCAATTAACTGGTCATTGGGTGCGGTCTCAATGTAACTTATCTCCTGTACTAGACCATAATGAATTCTTCCATTACCAGCTAATTGGATTACTTGTGTATTCGGAAAGTGGGGAGGAGTTAGGTATTGTCAAAGAGATAATCCAGACCGGCAGCAACGACGTATATCTAGTGCATGATGGTGCGAATGAGATATTACTGCCTGCGATATCCCAGGTTATCCGAGAGATTAATCTAGACGAACGTAGGATGACAGTTACCCTTATCGAAGGACTCCGGTGATTTTGACCCTACTTATCCAAGAATGCTAAAATCCGATTAGCTAAACAATAGTGATAGTTGAGTGTTATCAATTATCATCTTCTGACAAATTCCCCACTTAGAGCTGGGATGCTCTTTCACAAGGAGGCCAACCATGTCAGGTCACTCGAAGTGGTCCACTATAAAACGCCAGAAGGGCGCTAATGATGTGAAAAGAGGCGCGCTTTTTACCAAGTTATCAAGGGATATTGCTTTGGCTGTGCAACAAGGCGGAGGCGGGGATCCGGATATGAACTTCCGATTACGCCTAGCGGTGGATAAAGCCCGTAGTAATAATATGCCTGTGGACAATATCAATAGAGCGATCAAGAGAGCCACCGGAGAAGGTGGAGAAAGCATGGAACAATTTGAAGAGATAACTTACGAAGGCTATGGTCCGGGTGGTGGAGCGATTTTATTACAGGCTCTGACTACCAATCGTAATAGGACGGCTTCTGACGTGCGGTCGACTTTTAATAAAGGCGGTGGAAATTTAGGTGAATCGGGTTGCGTCGCCTGGAATTTTGAGTCGAAAGGNGTCCTCACGATCGAGATAAACGATCCTGANAGNGCGGAAGAGCTTAGNCTTGTNGCTATAGANTCTGAAGCTGANGATGTAAAACATGAAGATGGNATCCTAGANGTCCAAACCACCCCTGANAATTTATCTTCCGTTCANCAAGCCCTGCAACAAGAAGGCGTCAACTTCGCCTCTTCAGATATATCACTCGTGCCAAAGACAACTATCTCCCTAGATGACAAGACNGCAGAACAGACTCTGCGTCTCTTGGACAACCTGGAAGATCTGGGTGATGTACAAAAAGCCTTTACCAACGCAGACTTTTCTGCAGAAGTCTTGGTTAAATACCAAGAGGGTTCTTAACGTGAATGCTGTATGTTAGTGCTGGGGATTGATCCAGGCACGATTAAGATGGGATATGGGGTAGTTGATGNTGGCCCCCCACTGCGAGCNGAAGATTATGGGGTTGTAGGTCTGCCGAGGACCATGGAAGTGGAACACCGACTCTACCAGATGTATACACACATACAAAACCTGATCCACGTTTTCAACCCTGCTGTGGTAGCTGTAGAAGAGCCCTTTTTTGGTCGTGGAGAACACCAATACGCCAAAGCCGCCATGGCTATAGGGCAAGCCCAAGGGTTAGTTTTAATTGGAGCTGCCAGCCAAGGGATACCTGTCNTTCGTTATGCGCCTACCCAGGTTAAGCAATCGATAGTTGATTATGGGGGTGCATCTAAATCTCAGGTGCAGGAGACGGTATGCACCCTGCTTAACCTGCCTAAGAAACCTGATTCAGACGCTGCGGACGCTTTAGCGATAGCCATATGTCATCTTTCCCAAAATCATGCCACCGATATCCTCTCGCGAGAAATCATNCCCGGACAGGAACGTTGACGAGTGATTGCTGGCGTTAGAGGCATTCTAGAGCGNGTAGGCGATGAATCGGTCCATATCAATTTATCGGGCTTAATATTTAACGTGCTTGTCCCTGCATCCCTAATTGACACTTTGGGAGATGTAGGAGGCAGCATACATTTATTCACCCACCTTCGCATCCGAGACGAACAGCCAATCTTATATGGTTTCAATGAACAAATGGACCTAGATATATTTCTATTNTTGTTGTCGGTTAGTGGAGTNGGTCCCCGCACTGCCTTGGGTTTAATCTCTAGCCTTGGCGTCTCAGGAATCAACCAGGCAATAGAATCAGGTGATGTGAATGCGCTCCGTTCTGTTAGTGGGGTAGGAGGACGTACAGCGGGTCGACTAATCTTGGAATTAAAAGGCAAGTTTGATTCCCTGGTGGCAAATNCAGATAATGGCTCAATTAGCGTAGAGCCAGAGATCGTTGCGGCGCTGGTTGCCCTTGGATACTCGCCTAATGAGGTAAGACAGGCTGTGCAAGCATCAGATTTATCTACAATCTCTACTGTTGAAGATGGCATCAGACAAGTATTGATGCACTTCAGCAACTGAAGTAACTTATGCCTGATTTTAAAATAGCTTCTGANTTCCAAATGACTGGCGACCAGCCACGAGCGGTCGAGAGATTNTGTGAAAGTATATCTCAGGGTAATGTNCAACAAGCATTAATGGGTGTTACTGGTAGCGGAAAAACTTTTACGATGGGAAACATAGTTCAGCAACTTCAACGACCTACTCTAGTTATGGCACATAACAAGACCTTAGCTGCACAATTAGCCTCGGAATTTAAGGAATTTTTCCCCCAGAACGCNGTGGAATATTTTGTGTCTTATTATGATTATTACCAACCAGAAGCCTATGTTCCACAGACAGATACCTATGTTGAAAAGGATGCCAGTATAAATGAGGAACTCGACAAACTCAGGCTATCTTCAACAACTTCGCTCTTAACAAGGAGNGATGTTTTAATAGTTGCCTCAGTTTCTTGCATCTACGGTCTCGGTGATCCAGAAGATTATTTCAACCTGGNNGCCAACATCAAAGTCGGAGAAATCAGGGATAGACNCCAATTGCTNAGACAATTGGTTGANATGCAATACGAAAGAAATGATTTTGATCTAGCCCGTGGAAAATTTCGTGTACGAGGTGATACTTTAGAAATAGTGCCCGCATATGAGGAACTCGCGGTGCGTATCGAATTCTTCGGTGACGAAATCGAAAGAATTCTAGAAATAGACCCACTAACCGGAGAGATGCTGGCACAAAAAGAGGAAACTGCTATTTACCCCGCNAAGCATTTTGTAACTTCNAAAGAGCGTTTAGAATTAGCAATCGCCGACATCAAAATTGAGCTGGATCAGCAATTGAAGGTNCTACGGGACCAAGGGAAACTTTTAGAGGCCGCCCGTCTAGAAAGTAGGACTCACTACGACGTTGAAATGCTCCAGGAAACTGGGTTTTGTTCTGGTGTTGAGAATTATGCCCGCCACCTTTCCCGGAGGGGNCCAGGNACGGCTCCGTGGACNCTGCTAGANTATTTCCCCGACGACTACCTTTTGTTCGTTGACGAGTCTCACATGACCTTACCTCAAGTCAGAGGGATGTATCATGGTGATATTGCCCGTAAACAAACACTTGTTGATTTTGGGTTTAGGTTGCCCTCAGCGTTGGATAACCGGCCACTGAATTTCGGGGAATTTGAAAAACATATCAACCAGATCGTTTTTGTGTCGGCAACCCCTGGCCCATACGAGATGGAACACAGTTCAATGATCGTCGAACAGGTTATTCGTCCTACAGGGTTGTTGGACCCAACAATTGAAGTTAAACCAACTACCGGACAAATAGATGATTTATTGATGCAGATAAAGTTAACAATCGAACAAGGCCAGCGATGCCTAGTCACCACGTTAACGAAACGAATGGCCGAGGAATTAGCCGACTATTTATCGGAAATGGGAATCCGAAACCATTACCTTCACTCCGACATCCAAACCTTGGAGAGAATCGAAATACTTCGTGACTTACGCTTAGGGGTTTATGACGTAATAGTTGGCATAAATCTCTTGAGAGAAGGCTTGGATTTACCCGAGGTTAGCCTAATCGCGATACTAGACGCCGACAAAGAAGGTTATTTAAGGTCTACTACTTCTCTGATTCAGACGATTGGAAGAGCCGCTCGACATTCGAATGGAAACGTAATTATGTACGCCGATCGTATAACAGATTCCATGAAAAAGGCCATTGATGAAACTTATCGTAGGAGAAGCATTCAGGACGCTTACAACAAACAGCACGGTATAGAACCGCGAAGTATACAGAAAGAAATTCATGACATTACCGATAGCATCAAAGCTACTTCAGAGAACAAAACTGGCAGCCGTACAATGAGACAAGAATTATCGCGTGAGGACATGTACAGGGTCGTCAAAGATCTGGAAGTTCAGATGAAGGACTCTGCTCGGAATCTCCAGTTTGAGAAAGCAGCGCAAATCAGGGATGAAATGTACGAACTGCGCAGGTTGTTAGCGATTGATGAAAAAACCTTTTCTAGCTGAAGCTAGTTCTGCGCTTGATAATCTCTTGAATGACCGGATTTAGTTCTCACTGACGCCTGCCCAAGTTCGAATGCATTCAAGGTGCTCGATGTTCTCCTTTAAAGAAAACCCGTCAACATAGTCTTTGTTCTCACCTGATGTGCCATCTACGGCTCCAGCCGCGACCATATGACGAATTATAGTTTCCACCTCACGATTTGATGGCAAAAGATCTTGCCCCACACATTTAGATAAAGCCGCGACTAGCCCGTATCCCCCCCAATTCGACACACTGGCTAGGATTAATTTATCTACCGTTGTTATCGCAGGCAAATTAGGGAGTGTTTCGACGCCCGGTATGTATTCAATTAAATTACCCATCCCGATTTCGTTGCCCCCATCCCCGATTCCAATGGATGGCAAACCGTAATCAAATAGGTAATCTATCTTAGCGGTGTATTCTGTTATATCTAATCCCCTCATATTTAAGTAAGACCCTTCGGCTGTCCTACCGCATCGTTCGATCGATAACAAAAGCCCAGGGTTTAATTTCTCCAAAAGATCTCTCGCAAACAGCGTACTTGTCGGGTCCATTTCTATCGGGAATTCAACTATTCTTGCCTCAACTCCTGCCCAGGCCTGTAACATAGGAATGGACAACTTATCGCTCACGTAAATCACGTTTCTTCCGAGAGACTGCAGGGCGTTTCCGATTGCTATTGCAGCCGGCGGACCATCGGTTTCATGTTGGCCGGCTGAAAGGATATAAAATCCGGTGGTGATAACAATATCACCTGCGCTTTGCAGCAGATACTCTGCGGCTGCCGTACAGAAATCATTAGCCACATAGGATTTCAATTCCGACACTCCACGCTTATCGTTCTGGAGTATTATTTCCTCGATCTGCGGCCATGTTTTCATTAGACACCTAATTCCATCAAATTTAAGAGTTTCGGAATTTGTATAACTGTTTTGACTACAATACTGAGTAATCGGCGTCCTTTTGGTCCGTAATGAACATTTTGCCTGGGGCGTGAGTCAGCATTAGCGAGGGCTTACAGTTTAACGCGACAGCCTGGGGTGTAACGCCGCAGGCCCAAAATACAGGTACCTCTTGAGGACCGATACGGACTGGATCCCCGAAATCAGGTTGGGATAAATCTTCAATACCAATCGAGGATGGATCTCCGATATGGATGGGAGCGCCGTGTGTAGCAGGAAACCTTGAAGTGACTTGGACAGCTCTGACTATTTTGTCCCGCTGAACAGGCCTCATACTCACTACCATGGGTCCCGAAAATATGCCCGCTGGAGTTGTGGGAATGTTAGTAATGAACATAGGCACATTGCACCCCATATCTTGATGCCTTAAGGGTATCCCAGCTTCCAATAGAGAGTTTTCAAAAGAGAAACTACATCCAAGTAAAAATGAGACCAGGTCGTCTCTCCAAACGTCTTTAAGAGAATCTATTTCAGCCACAAAGTTACCATTCTCATATATACGATAGGAAGGGACGTCAGTCCTGATATCCGCATCAGGAGCGGTGATCTTGGGGTTTGTCTCTCCGGCTTCAATCACCTCGATCAAAGGACATGGTTTGGGGTTTCGTTGGCAGAACAAGAGAAAGTCAAAAGCTAACTCTTGAGGTAATATAGCCAAATTCGCTTGCACATAACCAGGAGCAATACCTGAGGTAACACCATTCCATCTACCGGTCCGAATGTCCGTCCTGATTACACTTGCGGTTTCAGCAGATTTCGTAAATGCCATAAAAGGCTCCTTAAAATGCGGGTATAGTTCGCTTCACTATCCATGATAGAGCTGTAGTTTTAGTGGGTCAATCGTTTACATTATTACTCTTTATAACTAACAATCAACTAACTTTGGGTACTGTTCTCACTTTGGTATACTTGGTGGGCAATCTTTCAGAAAATGACTTTGACTTGATCAGAAGGACATTTTGTATAATCTTTTGGTGATAACAGATACCGATAGCCTATCTAATTCGTTAGTTGGCGATATTAGTAGGACAGGTTTAACCTTTAGGTTGGGGGAAGAATCTGTATTATATGAAGTCGACGACAGTGTGCCTTTCCCAGACATCGTTCTTTTTGACCTGAACCACCTCACAGGCAATCATCTTAGCTCACTCATCGACCAATGCCACAATCTCACGTTGCCATCATTGGGTATTCTCCAAAGAGATGATGTATCGGATTTAGATCCTGCCCTAAACCTAGACGAATTTATTCTAAAACCATTTAGCAAAGATGAACTAATCGCCCGGATCAAACAGGCCATTTTTAGACTCAAAGGACCCGCTAGCGCCCAAACCCTTAAATTTGGACAACTCTTCATAGATTTGGAAAAATATGAGGTTATCAATAACGGGCGGCGAGTTTCTTTGACCTATAAAGAGTTCCAATTGCTTGTTTTACTCGCCTCGAGTCCGGGGAGAGTATATTCTAGAGAAGTGCTATTGAGCCAAGTCTGGGGCTACGAATATCTAGGTGGTACCAGAACGGTTGATGTACACGTAAGACGCCTAAGATCAAAGATAGAAGACCCTGATCACCCATTTATAGAAACCATCTGGAACGTCGGGTATCGATTCAATACCGAAGTTTCAGACCTTAACTAAACTCTGAACTGGCTTGATCCAAAAAACCTGAGACCTCTTCGGCTAATAGTCTGTGAATCTCTTGAGACAAGTCAGGATCTTTTTCCAGTAGTGCGTTTGCTTCTTTCCGAGCATCGGCTAAGAGATCACGATCGCTCAAATGGGCCATTTTCAAGTTTGGAAGTCCGCTTTGCCGAGTTCCGAAGAAATCACCAGGTCCCCTCAATTCTAAATCAGCCTCCGCGAGTTTAAAACCGTCATTAAATTGCTCAAGCTTGCTAAGGCGCGCCTTAGCAAGCTCAGAGGGATCGTCTGATAACAAGATACAATAACTTTTGTGTTCGCCTCTCCCAACTCTCCCACGGAATTGGTGTAGTTGGGATAACCCAAATCTGTCAGCTCCTTCAATCATCATAACGGAGGCATTCGGTACATCGATGCCAACTTCTACAACGGAAGTAGATACTAGGATATTAACTTCACCATCCCGAAAAACCCTCATTACGCGGTCCTTCTCCTTGGATGTCATCCTCCCATGTAATAATGCCAGAGACAGATCCGGATATATCTCTTTAGATAATCTTTCGAATTCATCCGTGGCAGCCTTAGCATCTATTGACTCTGATTCGTTTATTAGAGGACATATAATGAATCCCTGTCTGCCTTCCTCAATCTGTCTACGTAAAAAGCCATAGGCTACGTCTCTATTATCTGATTCAATGAATCTAGTCGGTATGGGTTGGCGCCCAGGTGGTAATTCATCTAGTGTGGAAATATCCAGATCCCCATATAAAGTGAGTGATAGGGTTCTGGGTATAGGCGTGGCCGATAATACAAGAGAATGGGGATTATCTAAACCTTGCTGCCTTAATTCTGAACGTTGAATTACGCCAAATCGGTGTTGTTCATCCATTACAGCTAAAGCCAGGTTTGGCAAATCAATGCCTGATTGGATCAATGTGTGCGTGCCTATCAAGAGATCTAGAGAGCCATCCGAAGCGCGGGAGGTGATTTCACGGCGAACCTTAGCAGGGGTACTTCCGGTAAGTAAACCTATTGAAATAGGTTTGGAAAAACCTTCCGGATTTGCTGTAACTACGTTGTTAAATCGTGAATCCGCTACGGCTCCTAACAAGGAAGTAATAGTTTGGAAATGTTGTTCTGCCAAAATTTCAGTTGGGACCATAAGTCCGCCTTGGTAACCTGCTGATATCGCGACGAGAAGCGCAATTAGAACCACTACCGTCTTCCCACTTCCAACATCACCTTGTAATAGACGGTTCATGGGGGGAGTTCCCGTTCTGATATTCTCTAATATTTCAAGAACACACCGTTGTTGAGCATTAGTGAGAGGAAAGGGGAGCGAGTCAATAAATTTATTAACTACTAACGAATCTACATTTAACGAGACTCCAGACATTGTTAGGTTGCGATGTCTGCGGCGTTGTAAAACTGCTAATTGTAGTATGAGCAACTCATCAAAAGCTAAACGTCTTCGGCTGTCGTACCACGAATCCGAATTGTCTGGGTAATGTGCTTGATTCACAGCCTGCTGTAAACCCAGCAGGTTATGTCTTTGCAGGATGTATCCGGGAATAGGATCGTCTAAACCTCCCAACCAATCGTCCACAGCCTGTTTGGTGATCCTTCGCATGTTCCGAGCGTTTATTCCTTCGGTGAGCGGATATACTGGCACTGCCCTGCCAGTATGGATTTGCTCGCGACCGGGGTACACCAACTCATACTCGGGTGATTGGAAGGTCCTGTGCCCACGATAAATCTCGGGCTTTCCGCTGATAGCTATTGTTGCATTGGCTTTTAGAGAGTTGGCTAGATATCCTTGGCCAAACCAC
The DNA here is from genome assembly GCA_002707185.1 of Chloroflexota bacterium. The sequence goes on from PAMF01000047.1 coordinate 9,865, forward strand.
ACTACCTTTATATTCCCGGTATCATCTCCAATAATAGCTTCGGTTGCTTTGAGTCGGCCCTTCTGTCCTAGAGAAATTTGCCTTGCTTCCCAGATGTTGCCAACTACAGTGCACTCCGCATCCAACGTTAAATCCGCGATCTTTACTACGTTGNCGTAATCGAGGTGTCGGCGAGGGAACAAATAAAGTAAATCTTTGACAGTTGCGACATCCAGNCGCTTGAACCTGGCGCTCAACTTGGTATCAACACCCTTTAGCCTATCTATGGGCGAATTCACCTTGAGTCCNACTGGAGGTTTTTTAAATNTCTCGGGCCCTAGNGTAAGCCNATCCGCGGGTAGGNATTTTATGTCACGACTNCTTTTGATTCCTGTGTCGCGGGTTTGCCCGCTTCTAGACCTTTGTAATTCGTTTNTGATGACATCATTCCAATTACATACCCACACAGAACGTTGNTCTTTTGATAGGCCAGTATATATAGGGGAGNAAAAAGCGTCGGACAGATTATNTAGGGAACAAAATCGGCTCAGTGACTCCGACCATCGGATCAAAAACTTATCAAGCCCACCCATAACGGATTTGTTAGAAAAACCGTTAGCATTTTCCAGATCTAAAATCTTACTGAAGGGAGTTAACCACGGGAAATTATCCGAATGTTCGGTACTCATAAGCTTATCTATCATCTGGAGGTAATCCAGCTCGGCAACCCTATCTCTTGTCAATTATATCATTACGTAAACCAAGGACTCCATTGTATTTTAACCCATCAAATTGGGTTACTTTATTGTCGTACCAAGCCTATGACGGTAATTTTTCATGATTAATCATGCCACTCATACCTTGACGCTCTTTATCCCATCACCCTACAATCCTTGTTAGTCGCGAATCTCTTTATTACTATGGTTTCGTGTTATGACGACTGAACGCCAGCATAATCAGATGGATGAGACCTCGGAGAGACTTGTATCCGGATCGAACCATGTTGACGATGATTCTTTAGAACTCTCTCTGCGACCACGATCACTATCTGATTTTGTAGGTCAAAACGGCATCAAAGACAATCTTAACATTGGGATCCAAGCTGCTAAGTTACGCGCGGAATCCTTAGATCACGTCATCATTTACGGGCCTCCTGGCTTGGGGAAAACTACCCTAGCCCACGTAATTGCCAATGAAATGGATGTGAATATCAAGGTTACTTCTGGACCAGCTATAGAGAGAGCCGGTGACATGGCGGCGATTTTAACAGGGTTACAATCGGGAGATGTTTTATTCATTGATGAAATCCATCGGCTCAACAGAGTCGTAGAGGAAGTCCTCTATTCTGCCATGGAAGATTTCTTTTTATCTTGGATTGTCGGGAAAGGGCTTTCTGCCCGCAACGTTAACCTGAGAATCAATCCGTTTACATTAATTGGCGCAACAACTCGATTTTCTCTAATCAGCGCTCCCCTAAGAGATAGATTTGGATCAGTATTTCGTCTAGATTATTACGAACAGTCAGATATGGAAGTGGTGGTCGGCAGATCAGCAGAAATACTGGCCACTAAGGCAGATGCCGGAGGTATCACTGAAATTGCATCTCGTTCAAGAGGAACTCCCAGGATTGGCAACCGACTACTAAAAAGGACCAGAGACTATGCTTTGGTCGAAGCGGATAATTACATTACTACCAACGTTGCTCAAAAAGCTTTAGAAATGTTAAAAGTGGATTCCAATGGTCTCGATGAATCCGATCACCGATTGTTATCAAGCATAATTGATAAATTCAGAGGTGGTCCAGTTGGGTTGGAAACTTTATCTGCTTCTTTAAGCGAAGATTCAGATACTGTTATGGAAGTTTGGGAGCCCTATTTACTGCAACTTGGATTCCTTGAACGAACAAGTAGAGGGAGAGTGGCTACGAAGAGAGCTTACGATTACTTGGGAAAACCTTGGATAGAGGAGAGTGAACCATCAGATCAGGCCAGGTTATCAGGGTTTTAATCCGCCTACCTGTCCAAGGCCAAACATATCCCTGTTTCTCCTCCGGTGAACATTAAGGGTGCGCTTAGTAGGACCAAAAAACTACCAGTCTTTAGAAAGTTCATTTACCCGTCTCGTAGTTAGATGCGGTGGCTGATTGATCATTTATTGTATTTACAAGCTACCCATATTTAAGTTTATCGTTTGGATAATTTACCTACCAGATTTTACTTCTGTTAAGGACCATCCACACCCATTATTATTAGAATTCACGTTGTTTTTACAGATGACAATATCTGGATCCGTTGACAGTGCAAAACGAGGGTGATACATTGCATCCTGCCCAAATTTCAAACCAAAAGGAAGGACTATGCCGGTCAAAATCGGCGTGCTAGCCAAACAAGTAATCGATCCAGAAATGCCTGCCGCTGCGTTCCAAATCGACTCTTCAGTCAAACAAGTGGTTCCACCGGCTAATATCCCACCAGTAGTGAATGGGTTCGATGAGAATGCAGTAGAAGCAGCTCTACAAATTAAAGATTCCCAAGAAGCCACTGTTACGGTGATATCCGCGGGCAGCTCATTCGCCCTTGATGTGATGAAGAAACCCTTATCGATGGGTGCTGATGAGTTGGTATTACTTCAAGATGATTTATTTAATAATACAATCGACAGTTTTCAGACGGCATTCCTGCTGTCGGAAGCCATTAAAAAACTCGGAGGGTTCGATCTGATCATTTGCGGTAGACAAGCCTCCGATTGGGATAACGCACAAGTACCTTTGGGGGTCGCCGAGCTTCTTGGGCTGGCTTGCGTGTCACTGGGAAAGAAGGTCGACGTAGATGGCGATAAAGTAGTAGTGGAGAGACTAATTGCGGATGGATTTGAGGTTGTTCATGCTTCCATGCCTTCATTGGTCACAGTAAGCAATGAATTAGGACAACCTAGATACCCAACGTTACGAGGAATCATGGCCGCGACCAGAAAGCTTCCAACTATATGGTCGGCAGACGATTTAGGGATTAGTTCGGATATGCTTGAACCCAGGGTAACCCTTCATGATCTATTTATACCTGAGCGTGATCAAGTCTGTGAGATGATTGAGGGAGACAACGAAGAAGAAGCGGCTCGGAACCTAGCTCAGAAATTACGGGAAGCCAAATTAATCTGAAAACGGCTTTCTATTAACCTGACATGAAAACATGTCATGAGATTCTGATTTATCACGATTTTATTACGCCCTGGAGGATACTATGGCGGACGCGAGCGGAGTATTAGTCATCGGTGAAGCCCATGAAGGACAGTTAGGGACAATTTCTCAAGAACTTTTAGCAGTTGGCAGGCAAGTAGCCAATGATCTAGGTGAACAACTATCCATCGGATTGTTGGGAGCCACGCTAGACAACGCCTCTACTGAAGCTATATCTTACGGAGCTGACGTCGTATACGCCGTTACTAATCCTTTGCTATCAGAATACCAATCAGAGTGTTATTTGAAGGGAATGGAATCACTGTGTAGGGAGACTAGCCCCAACGTAATATTGATCGGCAGGACTAATCAAGGACGAGAACTAGCCCCTAGGCTAGCCTTTAGACTAGGTGTCGGGTTGGCACAGGATTGTTTAGAAATATCTGTCGACCAAGCGAACAAGACATTATTAGCTAATCGTCCTGTTTACGGAGGTAGTGCAGTAGCAGTTATTAGTTGTAATTACACTCCCCAAATCGCTGCGGTCCGTCCCAAGGTATATGAACCACTAGAGCCCGATATCACCAGGCAAGGCGAAGTCATCTCGTTCCCGATTGAGCTCGATAACGAAACACCAGCGAGCCGAGTTGTTGAGGTAGTTAAAGAAGAAGCCGCCGGCATAAAACTCGAAGATGCACACACCGTAGTATCAGGTGGAAGGGGATTGGGTGGCCCAGAACCATTCAGCCAATTAGAAGAATTAGCCAAGCTCCTCGGGGGGGCAGTGGGGGCTTCCAGAGCAGCAGTTGATTCAGGATGGGTGCCTCCTAGTTATCAAGTGGGGTTGACAGGGAAGACCATAACTCCAGATTTATATATTACCGTAGCCATATCAGGAGCTAGTCAACATATGGCCGGATGTTCCAGCTCTAAAGTCATAGTCGCAATCAACAAAGATTCCGAAGCAAACATATTCAAAGATGCTAGGTACGGAGTTGTTGGGGATTGGGAAAAAGTGTTGCCCGCATTGACAGAGACCGTACGGGAATTAACTCAAAGCTAATTAACTCAAGGTTAGATTATCAATCAACCTGACCTTGCCAAAGCGTACAGACACCAAAATTAGAGCCTCGCCCGTTAGATTCTGAAGATCCTCGAAAGTATCGGGATCGACTATAGTAATATATTCAATCTGTTCCTGTTTAAGTTCCGATAGCAAGGTCTCGAAGACAGGGTCACGTAGCTTATCAGCATCCATCTCACCCGCCCTAAATAACTCAAGGGCACCTAATAGGCTTTTGTAGATGAGCCTGGCTGACAGCCGTTCTTGAGGGGTTAATTGGTTATTTCGGCTGCTCAAAGCCAAACCATCCGGTTCCCGTACTGTGTCTATTACTCTGATTTCGACCGGTATATTGAGATCTAAGACCAAGTGCTTTATAACAGCAACCTGCTGCCCATCCTTTTGACCAAAATAAGCCCGGTTCGGCTGTATTTGATTGAACAACTTGGTTACTACGGTGGAGACTCCTCGAAAATGCCCTGGCCTTGCAACTCCCTCTAATTTGTTTGCCCAGGGACCTGGTTCTATCCAAGTGTCAAATCCCTCTGGGTAGATCTCGTCATCCGAGGGTAAATAAACTATATCTACTCCCTCTTGTTCCAACAAACCTAAATCCTTCCCCAGATTCCTCGGGTAATTCGCCAGATCATAGGAATCATCAAATTGACTCGGGTTTACGAAAATGGTTGCAACTACAACATCATTCTCTAGTCTAGCGGTTCGGATTAAAGCTAAATGACCTTGGTGAAGCGCCCCCATAGTTGGGACTAACCCAACCGACTGAGATTTCAAATTGGGTGCCTGGCGGATCTGGTTAAAAGTCTTAACTATATCCATTATCTTCCGATCCGTTTCATGAAAACACCAATCACCTGTTAGAAGAGTTCGTTGATCTCGCGCTCGAGCCGATCTTGGGCTGTTTCTATACGTCCCTGATCATCGACTTTAGACGGTTGTCTCTGTGTCACCTCGGAGTAAAACTTTTCGTCATACCCTCGAGTGTGGACAACTACCGGCATAGGGAGCGCATGTCCAAACATGAGAGCCTGTTGTTTAGGTTCTAATCTTGATAACACTCCCCTAAGTTGGCGCGATCCTGATGTTCCGGATAATACCGCCTCAACGTCCCGGTCGTTATCTAAAAGACAAGTTAACCTTGTACCTAATTGACTCATCACTTCTTGGTCAATTGCGCTTGGGCGCTGATCAATCACCATTAACGTCACGCTATATTTTCTCAACTCCCGTGCTATGATACCGAAAATGGTCTGAGAAGCTACGCCTGGATGCAGAAATTTATGGGCTTCTTCGATTACTATCACGAGCGGGCGTGGTTTCTTCCCCCCGTTACCCTCCGCTGAGTCAGTCTGGGACACGTATCGCTCGTGAATTCTTCGGGAAAGCAGGTTGCTGACCAGAATATATGCAGTCAGATCATTCCCATAATCACCAAATTCCAAAACTACGTGATTCCCACGTTCAAGATGATGAATTATCTTGTCTGTAGTATCTTCGCTGGCTCGCGAATTCGGTGAGGCGTCTAGAAAATTATACCGCTCCAGCCGTCTCAATCTGTTATGAAGAGTTGATAAAGCCTGTGGGTGAACCCCTGTTTCCACCGCCAGCTCATTAATGTCGCTTCCCCTCAAAGCTAAAAATTGATTCAACCAGTCCTTTTGACCAAATTTGTGTTGCAAGTTGTAAGCCGATGAGCCCGCAACTTCAGATAAGTTAAGAGTCTCCCTCAATAATTCGATGTCTTCGGGTTCGATCTCCGAATAGTTAATGTTGACTACTTCGTCTGTAGAAATACCCCGTCTTCTCGTCTGGGCTGGATCTAGAGTAAAAGTAGTTACTCTAGATCCAAACAGTTGCTTCAAACCTTTCACAGAAGTATTACGGTCGGTGTCTTGACCTCCCCATCCATATTCACTATGCATATCAAAAATCAATGAAGATGCTTGGTTTCCCTGTAATATTCCAACCAAAAGCAGTCTGGTCAAAAAAGTTTTGCCCGTTCCACTCTTCCCAAATACACCGATTGATCTCTTAACTAATTCCTCCAGATTGATGCATAGCTTACTTTGCATATCAAGAGGGTTACCTATCCAGAAATGTTGTTCATCTTCTCTGCCAAATACTGTTTCAACATCGGCATCGGAAGCCGGATAGGCGGGAGAAAAGTGGGAAGGAATGGTTTTAGTTGATACTGGAACAACATCCGGATCGCCTAGGATTAATGGCATAGTGAGATGAGGTATAACTTCCGCTGTTCCATAAGCTACGGTTCCTGACACCACTTCAGCAATAAATTTATCATCCAAAGGCGGAGGGTTGTGCTTAACTCTTGGATCCGAATTTTCTAAGGTCAAATCCGTTACCACTCCGAAAAATCTGTTCTTATTTCCATGGATAGTCACGAAACTACCTGCTTTTAAATCCTCTACGGTGGAGTTACCATCTGGATCCAGCCGGATTTCGACCCCCTGGGATAGCGACCCACCTACTACTAACCCCAGGGCGTGTTCTTCCGATAATGGCGAAGCACCATTTAGTTCGTTGTCTATCACGTCAGACTCCTTAGTATAGAGGTGAGTTGCCGAATATCTGAGGATAATTCTTTTGCTAAAGCACGACCGACTTTAGTTCGAAAATCGGTTTGAAGGGGTTGAGCCTGAATCAGTTGGTTCATGCATGCTAAGACCGTCTCTTCAGTTACTATAGAGCCGGAATTCACAAGTAGATGTATGAAATCCAAATGGTTGCTAAAATCAACCACTTCGGCTTCTGAACAACTATGAACAAAGGAATGTACCCTAGGTGGCAAAGCCGGAAGATGCTGATTAATCTGTTGCCCTGCCCTGTGTCCGACGATAAGCGCCTCAAATCTCGATGTTAGTAGGCGAGACAATTGAGGATTGTCTTTATAAAGTTGTTCTTCGCTGTCGGCTCCTTCGCCTCTTGCTATAATAGGCCGAGTAGGATCAAGAGGTTCCGTCGTTATCTTACACACCACACCAAAGATTGACGGTGAGCCGGTTTGAATGAAAGAACCCAGTGGTGGAGTATTATAGAGCCTATAACTTTGAACAATGAACGCCGTGGTACTTGACTCAATAACCTCACCTATCCTGTTGTTTCCAGCTAGTTGTTCCATGAAACATCAACAATTCTGAAAGGATAATAAGGAGAAGGTATCAATATCCTTCACCAACGGCTCGAACCAGGAAACGTTGTTAAGCTGCATACACTGCCTTCCGTCACTACCATCCCTATGCACAAGTATATTTTATCATAGAGATGTCAAATAAGCGGAATTAAAGAGATATGATAAATAATAAACTTGATTAATTCCGTCACTTTCAGGGCAACCATATCACCCCGAGAGGATTATAATTCGACCGATCAGCAGCCTTTTATCACGCTAGGACAGGGGAAATATCCCTAAATGGTGGAAAGATGGCCATCTAGCCGCTAAACTCAGTAAGCTCGGCCGCTCTTTTTGTCAGGGATGATAAAATCAGCTTCTGGAATAGTTTATAAGCACAGCAAATTATCACTGAATATAGTTGNCGTCTACAGTGTATCCAGATCGTACTACTAATGATGACTATAAGTCTGAGGTTAACGTTATTTTGAGGCCCAAAATATGCTTGTTTCTTATTTTAATNACCCTCGTATTGGGATTAATCGCCTGTTCCGATGTTAAAAACCAATCCTTAGTGCCAACAGATGCACATGACCCTCCAGGGCTTATGGTCGTCACCACTGTTTCTCCTATAACAAGCTTGGTGGAGAACATTGGCGGTGTCAGGATCAACCTAGAAGGAATCGTCCCTGAAGGTGCTAACTCCCATACTTTTGAACCCNCACCTTCCGTTGCATCAGTATTGGCATCCGCCGATTTAATCATTGCTAATGGTTTGTTTTTAGAGGAATCAATCATAGATTTAGCGAATTCTAACAAAAAGAATTCTGCCGTTATTTTACTTCTAGGCGACGAATCTATAACCCAAGAAGAGTGGGTTTTTGACTTTTCATTTCCGGAAACGAATGGACAACCTAATCCTCACCTGTGGACATCCCCCGTTATGGCGATNAAATACGGACAATTGATCCATGATCACCTTGTGAAATTGGATCAGGAAAACTCTTCCTATTACGACCGCAATTGGGAGCGATTAAAGAATAGATTGGAAGAATTAGACCGTGGGATTCGATCCAGCATAGAAACTATACCTTCCGAGAACAGGCTTTTACTAACCTACCACGATTCTTTCCCTATGTTTGGATTGCAATACGGTGTTAAAATTCTAGGCGCAGTACAACCATCTAATTTCACCGAACCTTCCGCAAGAGAAGTCGCTAGGTTGATAAAACAGATTCAAGATAATCGGGTACCTGCTATTTTTGGGTCTGAGGTCTTTCCAAGCCCCGTTATGGCACAAATTGCCAAAGAGGGCGGTGCCGAATTTGTAGATGAATTGAGAGATGATGATTTACCAGGGAAACCTGGGGATCCGATGCATTCTTATTTAGGGCTCATTTTATCGGATATGAAAATAATGATCCCTGCTTTGGGAGGAAACACAACGGCGTTGGACGGTTTTGATACGAGCCTAGTTTTTAAAGAACCCAGCAAGGCAATATATCCTCAATAAGGTTGACGAATTAAATGTTACATCCCTTTCCCCATCAGGGTTCTGGGGAGCCCATGGTCGAGCTTAAACACGTGAATTCAGGATATGAAGGTCACCAGATCCTAAATAATGTTGATCTTAAGATAATGTCAGGCGATTTCGTGGGGTTATTGGGTCCTAGTGGGTCAGGTAAAACAACGTTACTCCGAACTATTTTGGGTTCTACGAAATTATACGGGGGCTCCGTTAAAGTTAACGGAATAGATATCAGACAAAAAAGACCTAAAATTGGATACGTTCCCCAATTAGAGACCATAGACTGGAATTTCCCAGTGACAGTCGAAGAAGTCGTTATGATGGGACACACCATGAATCGACCTCTCTATCCGTGGCATAAAAAAAGTGAAAAGAAATTAGCTTCCGAGATCATGGACAGACTTGGCATCTACCACTTAGTTAACCACCATATCAGGGATCTATCAGGAGGGCAGCAACAAAGAGCTTTTNTGGCTAGGGCATTAGTCAGTAACCCGAGCCTATTATTGCTCGACGAGCCTACAAGCGGGGTTGATATCAAAACCCGTGATGAAGTCATGCATCTCCTACATGATTTAAATCATCAGGGCGTTACGGTGATCATGACTACCCATGAGATTAATGCGGTTGCAGTTCATCTGCCCTGGTTAGTTTGCATAAACGGACATATTCTCGCCCAAGGTCCTCCCTTAGAAGTTATCACAACGGAAATGCTGGGCCTAACTTACGGAGCAGAAATGCCAGTAATTCAATATGAAGGCATGCCTTTGGTGGCAGAAATTCCCCATAGGCATAGTTAGGCCTATAGGCCAACCAAGAGTCGAATATCACTATCACATAAGGACTACTCGATTGTTTGAACCTTTCCAATATGAATTCTTCGTTCGGGGATTTATCGCAGCCACGTTGGTAGGCGCTTTGTGCGGGTTAATTGGGGTCTATATAGTCCTGAGACGTATGGCATATATAGGTCACGGACTATCACATGCTGTTTTTGGCGGCGCTGTAGTCAGTTATGTTATGTCGTTTAACTTTTTTATTGGTGCGAGCATCTGGGGCTTTCTATCCGCTCTACTAATTACTCTTACTACACGTAAGCGCAAAATCGGAACCGATGCCGCTATAGGTATTATCACTACGGCCAGTTTCGCGTTAGGTATAGCGCTCATTAGCCGATTTAAAACGTTTACGAGGAGTTTCGATGCCGCTTTGTTTGGAAACATACTCGGAGTTAGTACAGGAGACCTACTCGCAATNACAGTCGTCGCAGCGTTTGCAGTTATTATTCTTTTCTTTGGCTACAAATTGTTCCTCTTTGCGACTTTCGATCAAGATGTTGCGAGATCATACGGGGTTCCTATAGGNTGGTTGGATACAATATTTTCCTTGGTACTAGCTGCAACTATAGTAGTTTCAATCCAAATTTTAGGGGTAACCTTAATCGCAGCCGCCATAGTTATACCTCCGATCGTAGCCCGTTTGTTAACCAATCGGTTTAAAGTGATGATTTTCTTGTCTACTGGGGTAGGTGCTTTTTGTGGCTTGGGTGGTATATATATCAGCTATTACGTAGACGTTTCTTCTGGTGCCAGTGTAGTCCTTTTCTCTGCCTTGATATTCGTTATAGTTCTGATCTACAGTAACATACAGAATCACATTGCCCTCATCACGAAAAGACACGGGGGACATACTCATTTACCCTAAAATTGCTAATTGATTCATTTCCTATACAATATCGATTTACGATATCATTGAAACCTTTCAACATAAAGGGAACGAGAACTAAGGGACCGAGTTTAAGAGGAGGGGATCTATTATGGCTCATGGTCACCATCACGTCCCAGTGAATACAGAAGGTCAAAAAGGCGTCCGCAAGGGTGCCACTTTCATAATCGGCGGTCTCACCAGTGGGCACGGAGTCTTCCACTGGTTTACCCGTAGTTTCGAAGTAATGATGCCAGAAGTACGAGATGCTTTCGGATTAACTGGCGTTGGAGTTGGAGGACTAGCAACTACCCGTGAGTTGGCCTCTGGAATAGTTTCCTTACCGGGCGGGATAATCACGGATATGTTGAGACGCTACTGGGGCTGGGTACTTGCAACCTGCATGGCTTTATTTGGCGTAGGCTGGCTTGTTATAGGAATATCACCTGTTTATCCGTTGATTCTAGTCGGGATGGCTTTAGTGGCAGTGGCAGCATCTGTCTGGCACTTGCCGGCCATGTCGGCACTATCCCATCATTTTTCTCACAGACGGGGAGCGGCATTATCATTCCATGGTGTTGGCGGACAGGTGGGCGATGCAATAGCCCCAATTGTTACAGGTTTTTTGTTAGCCGCAATGGCCTGGAACCAGTTGATTAGCATTTATGCGGTAGCACCATTATTTCTAACCTTTCTAGTATTCTGGGCATTTAGAGATCTAGGCAAGTCCGAACGAATCGAAACCCAAACTACTAGTTTTTCGACACAATTAACAGCATCCGCCGCACTTTTTAGGAATGGGCGTCTACTCATGATTACGTTAGTAGCAGGTCTGCGTGGTATGGCTTTCGTTGCTTACATACCATTCCTGGCGCTGTACTTGAATGATGCGTTGTCTCTGAGTGCCCAATCTCGGGGGGCCCACCTGACAATTTTAGTGGTGGTTGGAATAGTTTCAACACCGATAATGGGTTATCTTTCAGATAAGTTTGGCCGGAAAGTAGTTCTAATCCCAGGCATGATTTTCATCGGCGTAATGACGGCGTTGCTGGTCCCATTCTCAGGTAATTCGATATTTTTGATTGTCATACTTGCGTTACTAGGAACGTTCCTTTTCAGCGATCAACCAATCCTCACCGCCGCTGCTTTAGATCTCGTCGGAGAAGGAGTAGCCGCGACGACACTGGGAGTTCTGTCTTTCTCTAGATTCTTACTGAGTGCAACCTCACCAATAATCGCAGGTATCCTGTATAACATTAATATTGACTATACTTTCTACTACATTGCAGGGTTATTTGGGGTCGCTGCTCTGATTTTGCTAGCCATACCTTTACCAAAAGTAGTTACTGCTGGTCATCATGACGATCACGGACACGATGATCACGGACACGATGATCACGGACACGATGATCACGGACATGATGACCACGGACATAAG
>PAMF01000048.1 GCA_002707185.1 Chloroflexota bacterium
ATTTTAGCAATATGGAGTTTAAAATGCCCTCTGTAACCGGCGTAGTTTTAGCTGGCGGCCAAAGCAGGAGACTTGGACGGGATAAAGCGGTCGAGACCATAGTAGGTCAGCCGATGTTGCATCGGGTGTTCGATCGTATTAGGCCTGTGTGTGATGACATATCTGTAGTAGTGTCGGATGATGCCAGAGCGGANAATTTACCTATACCGGCNGATGTACTAGTAATTACTGATAAATATCCAGGAAAGGGNTCTCTNGGTGGAATATATTCAGGNCTTATGGNTTCACCAGGNGAATATGGTTTAGTTGTAGCTTGTGATATGCCATTCCTAAACATTAGTTTATTAGAGGAAATATTAAAATTAGGGGCTGATGTTGATGTTTGTGTTCCAGTGATTTCTGGGAGGCCTGAACCGACTCATGCATTGTATTCTAAGAACTGTGTACCTTACATTAAGGCGCAGCTGGACGAGGACGATTTGAAAATCACGAGATTTTTTAATAAGGTCAAGGTCCATTATATTTCTGAAGATGCATCCAGGAGCATAGACCCACAGTTACATAGTTTCTTTAACATTAATCGTCANGGAGACCTGGATGAGGCNTTGGCGCTAGCTAGTCAGGGGTTGTGAATTATGGCTGGAAGTGTGGTGCCCGTTACTCTNGAATTATACGGTGCTATCCGACTAAAGGTTAATAGGAAACACCTTGACCTAATGTTACCTTCTAATGCTACTCGAAGTGATATAGCTCAAGAGCTAGCTCGGGTTTGCCCATTACTTATTGGTCATGTAATTCGAGATGACCTTAATGACATTACAGATCATTATGCACTAAATTTAAATGGAGTAGAATTTTTAGATGACTCCGTATGTACGCTAGCTCCGTCGGATTCGATACTTCTGATATCTAACCAGGCAGGCGGGTAAAAATGTACGGTTATCATGGAAAAGTTTTAGTAGTTGATTTAAACACAGAATCGTATAGATGGGATGTTGTTCCAGAAGAAATACTGCGCCAATACATTGGCGGGATTGGTTTGGGGACTTATTTGTTGTACAAATATTGCCCTGAAAAAGTCGATCCGTTATCCGGTGATAACCCGCTTATTTTCGCTGGTAGCCCCCTTGTCGGTAGTCGTTTGACTACATCTAGCAAGTTTGCCGTCGTTTCTAAATCGCCGTTGACTGGTTTTATAGCTGATTCACTATCTTCAAGCTATTTGGCTGATGAAATCAAAAAGTCTTGTGGAGATGGTCTAGTGCTGGTTGGCAAATCTGAAAGTCTTACATTTTTACATATTGAGAATGGGTCAGTGCGATTCTTGGATGCGTCTCATTTAGCGGGTATGAACACATTTAAGACGGAAGAAGAGATAAAACGATCTTTGGGATCTACCGTNAGGGTCGCNTCTATTGGACTAGCTGGCGAAAACCAGGTCTTATATGCCAGCATCGCTAATGACGGAGGCCGCCAGGCGGGAAGATGTGGGTTAGGNGCGGTTATGGGATCCAAGAATATTAAAGCCGTGGCTTTTCAGGGTGATATGAAATCGNCCATCTTTGATCCTGAAGGGATAGAGATTTTGAGGCGAGACCTGTCATTGAGGAGTCTNGGGCCGGCGACTGAAAAATATAGGGATGTTGGCACANTTGCTAATGTCTCTTTGTTTAATAGNCTAGGAGTACTTCCAACAAAGAATTTTCAGCGATCTACCTTCGATAATGCAGACAAGATCAGCGGNGAGGAACTTTATAGTAATCATTTAAACAAGAGTGCCCACTGCGCAAATTGTACTATAGGTTGCGAAAAAATAATGGTCACTAATGATGGGGGGGAGAAAAAGGGNGGACGGATGGAGTATGAAAGCCTATTCGCATTGGGTCCNCTTTGTAATATAGATGACCCNAATATTGTTATCCGATCTNCCAGATTGTGCGATGAATTAGGAATGGATACCATTAGCTCAGGAGCAACTATAGCTTGGGCTATGGAGTGTTTTGAAAAGGGTATTCTCAATGGCGATGATTTGGATGGGGTAAGCTTAAGTTTCTCAAATTCCGAGGATTTTCTTCATATATTAAACTTAATAGCTCAAAGAAAAGGCATCGGAGATTTGCTTTCCCTTGGAACTAAACGGTGTTCTGAGATAGTGGGCAATGGATCAGAAGACTGGGCAATGCATGTCAAAGGACTGGAGATGCCTGGCTATGAGCCACGGGCGCTAAAAACTTTGGCTCTCGGATTAGCTATTACTCCTAGAGGGGCGTGCCATAATCGCTCCTCAGCATATGAGGCAGATTTATCGGGACAAGTTGATAGATTTACTGTAGACGAATACCGCGGCGATATTACTGCTACCAGCGAAGACTTCTCGGCAGTATTGGATTCATTAATTTGGTGTAAGTTTCTTCGTAAAGCTTTCAATGATTTNTATNAAGAATCTGCTGATGCTTATAACTTGGTAACAGGCTGGGATATGACCCCAGATGAACTTCGGACATGTGGTGAACGAATAAACAATTTGAAGAAACTCTTCAATATTCGGGAAGGATGGAGCCGCTCAGATGATACGCTGCCTCCTAGAATATTAAAAGAGAAACTTCCGGATGGAGTTATGCCCGGCGCCGGTCTGACCAGCGATGAATTGAGCTTAATGATAGAGGGATACTACAAAGCTCGTGGATGGACAGAGGATGGATTAATACCGGAATATAAGCTAGTGGAATTGAATATTGCCGACTAGGNGGTATGGCGGAAGTATACCAAATTGACTAGGGGGAACTTTTCTTGGATCGTAAAGAGCTGAGACCTATTTTAATCGCACGGTTTCCAAGGCAACGATCGATGTTGTTGCCTGTGTTGCATTACGTCCAGGAGGAGTTTGGCTTTGTACCNGATTGGACACTGCAGATAGTTAGTTGGCATTTGCGTGTACCAGCAAGCGAGATATATGGCACTGTGACTAGCTATCCCGAATTACTACTAGGGGAACGAGGAAATAAAACTGTACGGATTTGTTCTGGACTCTCTTGTTGGNACTCGGGAGGTAAAGANTTGGCCGACGTAGTATATNGTACTGTGTCTACTNGGGGTTCGAAATCTGGNGTGACTGTNGAAATGGTGAGTTGNGGTTTNCTGTGTGCTATGGGTCCGGCAATAGAAATAAATGGAACTTGGAGAACCCGATTGGATGCGAAAGCGGTATTAGAAGAAATNAACGNGCCGCAAGNTTGATTNGCTAAAGGCTATCATATGTCAGCATACTCTAAATTAGCCGCAAGTGCTCACGGACGCGTAACTAAGTCTCTAAGTGCTACTCGAGTAGCAATTCAGGTCGGTCACTGCAGCAAATCGGCGAAAGCCCAAGACTTGGTTCAGTATCTAGAAGCATCATCTGTTCTTNAAGAGGTGGATATTGTAACTACTGGCTGCGANGGTGCCTGTTTCGCTGCTCCACAGGTGATTGTGACATATCCGGGCGGGACTCGTGCTTATTTCCAGAATGTTTCTGAGAGTGATATACCGAATATTATTCAGACTATTTGTGACTGCGAAACGCGACANCCCAGTAATGATNTGGAAGAGTTCTATGAGTCACAATATTTGCTATTAATGGCTGGAGTCGGACTGGTAGAGCCGTGTGATTTAGATGAATATATTTTATCAGGGGGGTATGAATCTCTAGACAAGGNGCTACGCATGAAGCCGGAAGAGATCATCCAAGAGATTTCTGAATCAGGACTCTTGGGTAGAGGTGGGGCTTATTTTCCTCCCTCTAGAAAATGGTCGACAGCACTTAATACCGACTCAGATAATAGATTTTTGGTAGTTAATGCAGAAGAGGGTGAGCCCGGACTATTTAAGGATAGACATTTGATGGAAGGNATTCCTCACNGGATTATTGAGGGAGCTTTGATATCAGCTTACGCGAGTGGGGCTACCCAGTGTTATGTTTATATCAATGCTGAAGCAGAATTATCCGCAGAGAGAATAATTTGCGCTCTTGGAAAAGCTGCTGAAGTTGGCTTGATTGGCGACAATATCTTGGATTCAGATTTCTCTTGTGCCATAGGTGTTATTAGGGGAGCAGGAGGGTATGTGTGTGGGGAAGAAACTACTCTGTTAAATACTATTGAAGGTTTGCGTCGGGAGCCACGATTAAAACCACCGTTCCCTGTAGAATCTGGTTTGTTCCAGAAGCCCACTGTTATTAATAACGTTGAAACTATAGCNAATATTCCAATTATAATTGGAATGGGAGCTTCTCGTTTTTCTCAAATAGGGTTGGACACTGCCACTGGCACGAAACTTTTCTCGCTGAGTGGCTTAGTTCGTAGACCAGGGCTTGTTGAACTTCCTTTGGGCTCGACGTTACGCCAAATCGTTTATGATGCAGGCGGAGGAGACTTGCAAGGCAAACCCATTCATTTTATGGCAGTAGGTGGTCCTTCAAGCGGATTATTACCCATGTCATATATTGACGTTGCTATGCTGCCTGGTTTTCTACATGAAAGTGGTGTGGTTATGGGAGGAGGCGGGGTAATGGTGATGGATACAAGTGTCCCTGTCATGGATGCTGTAAAGTCCTTTGCNCAATACAATTCTTCAGAGTCCTGTGGGAAATGTACACCTTGCCGCGAAGGTACTCCTCGCCTAGTAGAATTGTTAAACAATTTGGAACTCTCGACCAAGTCTTCGGAAGACATAAATAAACTTCGAGATTTGTGTGAGGTATTGAATGGNGCTTCTTTATGCGGACTGGGTCAAATGGCCGGAAATGTAGTCCTTAGTGCGTTACATTTTTTTAGAGACGATCTTATCAAATGAAACAATATTGGCTCAACCGATTCAGGATAACAATTAAAAAATACTATGAGTAATAACACGACTAGTAACGTGCAAATTATAGGTATGATCGGTGTCACTCAGGAAGGTCCTGANAANGCTGGAGCGAGTCTCAGTGTCTTTGGAGGTGGCATTAATCCGGGTGGAGAACTACCGGCTGGTGTCGATCCAGACTATATTGTTGAGTTTGCCTTATCGCACGAACGGGCGGGTTTTGATATGGTACTGACGGGTTATTCCTCCACGACACCNGATGGTTTCGAAATTGCTGGGTATGCCGCGGCACATACCCGCACGTTGGGATATCTGATTGCTCACCGTCCGGGATTCNTATCTCCCACTCTTGCAGCCAGAAAAATTGCTACTCTAGACCAACTGACNCAAGGAAGGGTTGCGNTTCATATCATATCTGGTGGGAGCGATGCAGAGCAGAAACAAGATGGTGATTGGTTGGATCATGATTCTAGATATCGGCGAACCGATGAATACATGACTGTTCTCAAAAATATGTGGTTGAAAAATGAAGCGTCCGATTTCGAGGGCGAGTTTTATTCCTATAAAGGAGCCCACTGCAAAGTAACATGTTACCAAAAACCTCATGTGCCTCTGTTTTTTGGTGGAGCCTCAGAGATTGCAGCCAGAATTGGGAGTAGGCAAGCTGATTACTATGCGTTTTTAGGAGAGCCGTTAGGCGTCATCACAGACCGGTTAAACGTTCTTAAAGAACAAGCTAAACAATGCGACAACCATATTAAATTTAGTATTTCATTTAGGCCTATCCTGGGAGCCACGGAAGAAGAAGCCTGGTCTAAGGCATTTAGCATATTGGAGAGAGTTAAGAAATCTACCGATGGTAAAATACTTCCGGGACAGACATCACGGGCCCAGTCTACGTTGTCCCAAAGGTTGGTTAATTTCTCAACTGACAAAGACATATATGACGAAAGGCTTTGGATGCCAATTGCATACGCTAGCGGGGGTGCCGGAAATACAACTTGCTTAGTTGGAACACCTGAACAAGTTGTTGACTCTTTAATGAAATATTATACAGTCGGATGTACCGCTTTTATTCTTCGCGGCTTTGACCCGCTAAACGATGCTAAGGAATACGGAAAACAATTGATACCATTGCTAAGAGAACGAGTGGATTCTTATAACAGCGTATCCTAATTCATGTTCCACAGAGGATGATTTGTCTATTTACGTAATCATAAACGNCCGGCGAGTTGAAGTATCAGAAGGTCAGACTGTTTTAGATGCTATTAATGCTAATGGTTATTACGTCCCCCAATTGTGCAAGGATCCGGACATGAAACCCATTGGCGCTTGCCGCACATGTTTGGTGCAAATAGAAGGTATCAGAGGTTATCCGACAGCTTGTTCTACTCCTGTAAGGGATGAGATGAATATTGCGACGTATGGTGAAGACGTAGACCGTATCCGTGCGGGTGTGCTTGATTTAACGTTAGGCATGGTCGACGACTATAAAAATGCAGGGCAGCTATCAGNTGCTGCTTCCAGATTTGGCCTCTCCGATAGTAGCTGGAANGTCAGATTACGCGAAGACACGGATACTAGTAATCCAGTGTTTGATATAGCTATGAGTTCATGCATATTGTGCGCCAGGTGCGTTAATGCTTGTCAGGATTCGCACCAGTTTATTGGNGCTATAGATTATCTGGGANCTGGNGAGAAAAGTCGCATNGGGACTTTTTTGGATAGGCCCTTAATAGATTCTATCTGTACTACTTGCGGGCAATGTCTTTCTGTCTGCCCGACTGGAGCTATTCATATAAAGGAAAAAGTTGATGATGGACCAGATGTTTCTGCGGATAAATCTGAATTACGAATTGTTTCTTCAACATGTCCCTATTGTGGAGTAGGGTGNGGAATAAATATTAGTATCGATTCGGAAGATAACATATCCAAAATTGAAGATGACCCNAATAACCTATCGAGCGTTGGTATGTTATGTGTGAAAGGCAGATTCGGTCAATCTTTCGTNACTCATNAAGATAGGTTAACCGGCCCATTAATTCGTAGAGATGGAGTTTTGCAGCCAGCAACTTGGGATGAAGCTTTAGACCTTATAACTCACAATCTGATTAAATTTAGAGGTAATTCTTTTGGCACGTTATGTTCAGCGAAAGCAACTAATGAGGATGGGTACATACAGCAAAAATTTACTAGGCTACTAATGCAGAGCAATAATATTGATCATTGTACCCGNTTATGTCACNCCCCTTCNGTTGAAGCTATGCTGACATCGTTAGGTAGCGGCGCTACCAGTAACTCCTACACAGATTACGAAGACGCCCGTTGTTTAGTTGTCATAGGATGTGATCCTACATCTAATCATCCTGTAGCTGCTTCTCGAATGAGGAGGGCAGTTGTAGAACATGGGGCTAAGTTAATAGTAATTAATCCGCGAAGAATAGATATGTGTGATTATGCCGATATCTGGTTAAGACCTTTACCGGGAACTGATGTNGCTTTACTTAATGGAATGGCAAATGTGATATTGAATGAAGGCTTAGCAAACCATGATTTCGTAACCAATAGGACTGAAGGATTTGAAGACTGGAANCAAGTTGTCTCGNAATATNTGCCGGATGTGGTGTCGTCCATTACTGGAGTCGATACTAATGACCTNATCAACGCTGCAAAACTGTATGCCGACCCTCCGCCAACTAATTCCGGTNAAGGGNTAACATCGGGTGGGTCTTGTCTCATATGGGGTATGGGTATCACGCAACATACTAACGGGACAGCTAATGCGCATGGACTATTAAATCTCGCTTTCGTATCCGGTCAGTTAGGAAGAAGAGGATCAGGAATATCTCCTTTAAGAGGGCAGAATAATGTTCAAGGATGTGGGGACTCTGGCTGTTTGCCAGATAATCTGCCAGGATATCANGGNCTCGGNTCAGAGGCGATACAGAAATTCGAAAAAGCGTGGGGTGGGACAATTCCAGATNCCAAGGGCTTAGTTGTGACAGAAATGGTTGAGTCGATAGACAAGCTTAATGGGATAAAAGCCATGTATATCACTGGAGAAAATCCCTTGCTAAGCGAACCTGACTTGAACCACGCCGAAAAATTATTTTCCCAACTTGAGTTTTTGGTAGTGCAAGATATATTCCTGCATGAGACTGCTGAAATAGCAGATGTTGTGTTGCCTGCTACTAGCTACGCCGAGAAAGATGGTACATTTACTAATAGTGAGCGAAGAGTACAGAGAATTCGAAAAGCCATAGATCCTATCGGAAATAGTAGGCCCGACTGGGAGATTATTAGCGATCTTGGAAGACGTATCAATAACAAACTCTCGCTTGGCTTAGAATCACAGTTTTCTTTTAACAGCTCTAAAGAAATATTTGATGAAATGTCAGACTTAACTCCAATAATTAAAGGTATTAACTACGACAGATTAGAAACCGGAGGGGTGCAATGGCCGTGCCCGTCATACGACCATCCTGGGACAAGTTATTTGTACGCAGAAACATTTCCGAGAGGGCAGTACGCCAAATTTGTCGGTTATGATCAAGGCCCTATAGCCGCAGAAACACCAAGCAAACGCTTCCCATTAATGCTCAATACAGGCAGAGTCTTATATCACTGGCACGGCGGAACTATAACTAGACGGGTTGATAACTTGATGGCCAGATCTCCAGAACTCGAAATATCGATTAACCCGGAAGATGCAGACAACTANGGGGTGGTGGATGGCCAGAAGATAAAAGTATCTTCTAGGAGAGGNGAGTTAGTCGGCCAGGCGCTTTTAACNGAAAAGATGAGGAGAGGGGAAGTATTTATACCATTTGTTAAATTATCTGAGTCTGCGGCGAACTTTCTTACGAACTCAGCATATGATCCGGATTCAAAGATTCCCGAGTATAAAGTTTGTGCTGTAAGACTGGATTCTATAGAGACGTGANCTACTAAACTGTTTGTAGTAATCTCCGCTTTAGTCTCCAACTATTGCGGGATTTGNCTTGGNAACAGCCTGAGGCCACCAATTATCCTCGTAATCCGACCATAGGTTCTTAACTGCTGGCATAACTTCCTTAGCAAACAGNTCGGTATTNTTCAAAGTCAGTTCTTTAGGCATNCTCCCTATATGCAATANGCACATCNNGTGCCCNACTCGCAACATCTTGGCTGCTTCGATTAATTGATCTCTGACTGTTGATGGACTACCTGCTATCACGTGACCTTGTTCTACGAAGTCTTTCCATTCAAGCTCACTGGCTGCTTTTTGTGCCTCTTCACCAACCTGAGGTCTAACTGATTCTCGAATGGACTTAATAGATCTATACCCAGGTGCTTCTGCAAATGGTGGATGTATTCGTAACATTTTACGGTAGAAATATTTTACGTGTTCAGAATATTCAGCTTCAGCAGATTCGTCAGATTCTGATACACAAACAAGCTGCAAGAAACCTAATCTATGAGGGTTATCATCTAATCCGCGTTCAGAAACTCTGTCCCAGAATCCATTGACGACCCGTAACCCTCGTAAGTATCCAAAATAACTGAGATAGCAATATACATAATTGCGATCTAAAACCCAGTCCCAAGTCTCGAGGCTTCCACTCCCAGGGATCCATACTGGTGGATGAGGTTGTTGTAGAGGGCGTGGCCATATATTTACATAACGTAACTGGTTATATTTCCCATTGAATATGAATGGATCGCGTTCGGTCCATGCTTTTATAATAAGGTCATGTGCCTCAGAATGACGATCTCGCAGTGTTATGGGAGTTTGTCCATACGATAGAGTTGTATCCATTGATGTTCCCACTGGAAACCCCGCTACNAGCCTTCCATTGCTCATTATGTCGAGCATNGCCATCTCTTCNGCCACNCNNANGGGAGGCTGATACAGAGCTANNCTGTTGCCAAGAACGACTAANGCTCCATTTGATGTAGTNCTGGATAAAACGGAAGCAATTAAGTTTGGAGACGGCATTAAACCGTAGGCGTTGTTGTGGTGCTCGTTNACACATACACCATCGAACCCAACTGAATCGGCGAACTGAAGTTCTTCAAGGTAATCGTCGTAATAGACTTGGCATTTTTCGGGATCGAATAGTCTATTTGGTGCATCTACCCAGGCGCTACGATATTGGTCCTCAAAGTTTGCAGGAAGGTCCTGATAAGGCATTAAGTGAAAGAAACATACTTTCATATGATGTCNCCGCCTCCGGTATNTCANCTGNTGTGAACGATAGTATAACAAATTAACCAAATGCGAAATCAGATTATTCTATGATGAACCCCGAATATCCATTAGCTGTTGATTCCGCTCTGATGTTTCTCATTGCAGGAGCACTATCAGGGCTTGTCAGTAGGACATGGGCTTTCCCTGGTATATTTGCCCCGAGGTACCAAGAATTAGCTTCAGCTCCCTGAGTACGTAGAATGTTTATGCCATCTTCGTTTACATGCTTGACCCACTCATTTTCTGCTTCTAGTGTGGGAGTAATACGATCAAANCCGTTACTCGCNACATAATGGATCGTCTCTGATACCCANTCTATAAGATGCTCTGCAGCGCGAGGAAAATTACCTACTGAGGCGGAGTTAACTGTAAATAAATTCGGAAACCCAGAGCTGGTTACTCCCATGAATGTGCGGGGACCACCCTCNAATTTCTCTTTTAATATTTGATCATCNATTCCGTGTATNTCTATCCTGTTNANAGACCCAGTTACTGCATCGTATCCAGTGGCGAATATTAGTACNTCAANTTCGTATTCTGAATCNGTGGTNNTGACGCCNTTTGGAGTTATTCGTTNAATAGGTGNTGTCTTAACNTCGACTAAAAGTACATTATCCTGATTNTAGACTTCATAGTAGCCACTTTCGCANGGNAGACGTTTAGANCCGAACATATGGTCTTTCGGNACTAGTAACTCTGCAATTTNGGGATCNTNTANGCGTTCCCNGATCTTGTTGCGCACGAANTTAGCATAATCNTCGTTGGCNGGNCCTGGTAGCATNACGTCGTAGAAATTTGATAGCCATTTGGNAAATCCNCCTTCAAGCCAGAGCCNTTCATATTGNTCNATACGTTCTTCTGGNGAAACATCCATAGCNGATCTGGGATCGAATTTATGCATGAACGAGCCGGCGCTCTCATTACACATNCGGAAGATCTCTGGATANNTGGTTTTAATTTNACGCTGAGTTTCGGCGTCTATAGGNCTGTTTCTNAGNGGNGCNCAGTAATTAGCGGTCCTTTGAAATACAGTAAGATGAGATACCTCTTTAGCTATTTCGGTAATTAATTGCACTCCNCTAGCACCAGTGCCGATTACCCCTACACGCTTTTCTGCTAGGGCTATTCCTTCTTTAGGCCATTTCCCAGTATGGCACCAAGTGCCTTTAAAGCTATGTATACCTTCGAAATCTGGTATATACCCTGCTGATAATATTCCTACAGATGTNATTAANAANTTGCCCTTTGCNTTATGGCCGTCTTCTATCAGAATTTCCCATAAGTTGTCGTTTTCGTTGAAAATAGCTGATTTGACTCTTGAACTTAGACGTATATGTTTNCGNAGATCAAATTTATCAGCTACATAGTTAAGATAGCGTTCATTTTCAGGNTGGGCGGAATAATGCTCTTTCCANTCCCACTCNTGCAATANCTCTTCTGAAAAGGAGTATCCNTAGGAATAACTCTCNGAGTCGAACCGGCATCCCGGATATCTATTCCAGAACCANGTNCCACCNATTCCGTCACCTTCTTCNAATGNTTGAACTCGTAGACCTAACTCTCGAAGTTTGTGGATTGCATATAGACCGGTGACTCCCGCTCCAATGATGATTACGTCAAATTCTTGTATNTTGGTACTCATATATTCACTCTGTGACGTCTCNNTAGGTTTTGTCATATTTTCATATANGCTAGTTAGAAAACTCCGAGATTAACGTCCTTTCCAGTTGGGCTTACGCTTTTCTGCGAACGCCAAAGGACCTTCCTTAGAATCTTCTGTGGTTAATAATTGATCATACATATGATAGGTCAATGACGATATATCCTGAGTAGACATGTTTAGGCTTTTATAAGCAAGTTCCTTAAAATATTGCACTGCTAATGGTGCGTTTTCCGCAATGTGCTGGGCCATGGCCAGAGATTCGGGCATTACATCGTCGGCACTGACGACTTTGTTAAGAAATCCCATATCGTATGCTCTTTGTGCTGTCACTGGTTGTGCTGTCATACATAATTCTAGTACCGCAGATAGCGGGATCATCTTACTTAATATAGTTCCAAAAGGCGGTAACAAACTCCATTTTGTCTCAGTGATCCCTAATTTAGCGTCTTCAGATGCAATTCTCAGATCACACATTTGAGCGATAGACCATCCGCCTGCCAACGCGTATCCATTTACCGCTGCAATCAATGGTTTCCAAGTTTGAGGCCACATGTAAGGACTATCTGGATACATACTATCTTTAGCCTTTGCTTGAACACCGGAAGAATTGTCGTTGGCACGTTCCTTTAAATCACGACCTGCACAGAATGCCCTTCCCGCACCAGTTATTATTCCGACGTATGCGGACTCGTCGCTGTCATACTGGGTAATTGCGTCCGCCAATTCGGTGCGTAGTTGCCGATTTATAGAGTTTAACGAATCAGGCCTATTAAGGGTAATTATTACGATATTGTCTTGTTTTTCGTATAAAATTGTTTCTGCCATGTAAGATATCTCCCAATTGATTTATGCGTAATGTCCTAAATACGTGCCACCAATTACATGTAAGTGACCATGGTTTTGGCTTTGGAGGCCGTCGTATCCGAAATTAGATAATATGCGGAACCCGTTAGGTGCGTACATTGCACCTAAGTTAACTGCTGCAGTTCCCATACGTTCCATTATTCCACTAGTCCAAAGTTCTATTTGGCTGAGGTGTTCCTTAGGCATGACTAGTAGCATAACCGGTACCCAAGTTAGTTTGTTAACTATGGCTATGATATCGTTGTCTATGTATCTGACCCTCGCTGGTTCGTTGCCGGCGACGATCTCACAAAAGACGCAATAAGCTGGTTTATTCACTAATTTACTTCCATGTTATCTAGATTGTTTAAGTAATGTCTTTTTCATTAAGTAATATGCGACCGTTCATTTCAGTAAGGTACCCTGATTTTTGTTGGACGCTATGCCCAAATATTACTAGCCATTGTTCGGACTGAGCGACTGATATCCAATGACGCTTTGAGTCGAAGGTATCTACAGGATAAAGGTCGTAACTCGTGGTGTATCCAACCGGTAGTTGTTCGGGTATCATCAGCAGGTCTCCTAGAGTCGCTACTTTTTCGCCACCAGACTCAAAGTACGCTAATTGATGGCCTGCTGTATGTCCACCAGTTCTTCTAACCCATAAACCTGAGATTATTTCCGTATCTCCATCCAACAGTTGCAACTGATTTGATTGTTGGAGTGGCAGGAAATCATCTGTTATATATGCAGTTCGGGTACGTTCGTTGGTATTATTGGCTTCGTCCCAATCTAATCGTTGGACTAAGTGGGTGGCATTGCGAAAAACAGGTACGGCTTTATTGTTCTCGAATGTAGTACATCCCCCTACATGGTCAAAATGCAAATGAGTGAGAACTACCATATCGATATCGTCCGGAGATAATCCGAATTTTCCTAGGCTATTACGAAGCTGCCCTCCTTGCATATGGAACCGGG
>PAMF01000049.1 GCA_002707185.1 Chloroflexota bacterium
TTGTTGTTATCAGTGCCCATGTGTGCGTTCGGTTAATTCTCAATTTGTTCAATACTTGAGGATATGCACAATCTTGACTTAGATACCAGTGAAGTCACTGGGGTGTTTCTACCTGGCCCAATTAGTGAACTGAAATGAGCCTAAATCCCCTATATTTCCTTACCATAGATAGGGCCAGCTCGATGATTCGATCAAAGGAACTATCTCCTGTAGAACTTACGACTAGTTTCCTCGAACGCATAAGGAATGTAGACCAAAAAACCCAATGTTATCTAGAAATACTAACAGAATCTGCTTTGGAAGAAGCTCGACAGGCTGAGATTGAAATTGTTTCGGGTCACTATAGGGGACCACTCCATGGAATTCCATTGGCCCATAAAGATCTATATGACACACAAGGAGTACGTACTACAGGACAATCTAAAGTATTTGAAAATCGGGTCCCAGATAAAGACTGTACAGCAATATCTCGTTTAAGAGCCGCGGGCGCCATAAATTTGGGCAAACTAGCAATGTATGAATTCGCAATGGGAGGGCCTGAAACAAGCCTTGCCCCACAGGCACGCAACCCGTGGAATACAGCGTATATGACAAGCGGATCTAGTAGTGGCTCAGGGGCAGCGGTAGCTGCCGGCCTTTGTATGGGATCGTTGGGATCAGACACAGGTGGATCAATCCGAGGCCCAGCCGCATTCTGTGGGATCGTTGGGCTTAAACCGACATATGGACGGGTCAGCCGTTCAGGAGTTATTCCATTAAGCTCATCCTTGGATCATTGCGGGCCAATGACGTGGACCGTTGAGGATTGCGCCCATATATTAAACGTTATCTCCGGGTATGACCCGCAAGACCCTACTAGTAGTCGAGAACCTGTGCCTAATTACAGAGATGGGCTTCGCGAAGATATTAGTGACGTTGTGATTGGTATCCCCACCGACTATTTTTATGACGTTAATTCAGGAGTAGAAACTGAAACCCTAGAATTGGTCAAGAAAGCTATAGCAGATCTGGAAAACCTAGGAGCTAAAATTGAAGAAGTGAAGATACCTTTTATAGAATACTCCCAAATATCCAACATTGTGATGTTGATGACAGAAGCCTTTACCTATCACCTTCCCAATCTCCGCACTCAACCACAAAATTATGGTAAGGCATTTTTGGACCGTGTCTATTTAGGGGGAGTTTTTAGCGGAACAGACTATGCACAGGCATCTAGAATAAGAGGCCTGATTACAAAGAGTTTTTCCGAGGTAATGAACAAAGTCGATTTGATCGCCGGACCGACATGGGCTAAAGCTCCTGGAAAGTTTGGACAATATGATAAGCTCTCAATGGCGAAAACGCCGAATTTCACTAGCCCATTTAATCAAACCGGCATGCCCGCTATATCAGTGCCTTGTGGATTCAATAGGGAAGGACTCCCAATTGGCTTGCAATTGGCTGGGAAACCATTTCATGAAACTACAGTCTTAAAAGCTGCATATGCCTACCAACAATATGCTAGATTGCACCAAACCCGTCCAACCTTAGAATAACTATATGGAGGTACTCGGAACAACTTTTGACTTCAGGATTAGACGGGAAAATATGCATGATAACCGGCTCCACATCTGGTATCGGGAAAGAAACAGCGATCGATCTCGCGAAACGCGGTGCGGTAGTTATTTTAGTAGGACGTAATCCACAGAAGACAACAGATACTGCAAACTACATCAAAGCGGAAACCGGGAATGAGAACATATATTCCTACCTATGTGATCTCTCTTCACAAAGCTCAATACATAAACTTGTAAAAGAAACTAAAAATAAATTCCATCAGTTGCACGTGTTGATCAATAACGCAGGGGCCGTCTTCCTATCCAGGCGAAGAAGTATTGATAACATAGAAATGACGTTCGCCCTAAATCATCTAAGTTACTTTATACTCTCTAACTTGCTGTTAGAAATTATGGAATCTTCAGAATCGGCTCGCATCATTAACGTGTCTTCTGTAGCACATAAAAGCGCCAAGTTTACTTTGTCAGATCTCGAAACCCACCATAACTACATGTTCGGATTTAAGGCATATTGCAGATCCAAACTCGCAAATTTGCTTTTTACATACGAACTGGCTCGTCGGCTTCGAAAAACCAAAATCACAGTAAACGCTTTACATCCAGGAGTTGTTTCCACAAATCTACTCATAAACAACGGGTTCGTGGGACAAATTGGAAACTTTTTCCTCGGATTACGGGGTATTACTCCCAAAAAAGGCGCGGAAACTAGCATATACCTTGCGACATCTCAAAAAGTGGAAGGTTTTACAGGCCGATACTATGTAGACTGTAAAGAGTCTGCTTCATCACCTGCTTCATATGACCAAGAGGCAGCAACAAAACTATGGGATATCAGTAAGGATCTTACGGGTTTAACTAATACGATTTAGAAGAACTATAGCTCCTGACCTTATGTTTATCTTACCAATAAATCAATTTGTTGTGTTTGGGCGCCTTGTATAGAATAACGTCACGATTATTTCCATTATCGCAAACTTAACCTATGGAGAAAAAACATGGACCTAGGGTTACAAGGGAAATATGCTGTAGTAGCTGGTGGAGGCAGGGGCATTGGAAAAGCTATCGCATTAGAACTTGCTAGAGAAGGAGCNGACGTAGTCATTTGTTCCCGTAACGGTGCNGAATTAACACAAACTNCTATAGAGATTAACGCTGCGACAAGGCAAAGGATTTTCCCAATAGTGATGGACGTAACTAAGACGGCAGAAGTTAACAATGCAATTAGTGAAGCAGCCCAAAAATTAGGTGGCCTGCATATACTCATCAACAGTGCCGCATTACCAGGAGGATCACCAAACGCTATAGGTCCTATAGAAACCGTTGATGATACTTCATTGATATATGATTTTGACGTGAAGTACGTAGGCGCTCTCAGATGTAGTAGGGCTGCGATACCATTTATGAAAAAGGAAGGCTGGGGGCGCATAGTAAACATTAGTGGTGGGAACGCTCGCATCGCTGGCAATTTGAGTGGTGGCGCTCGCAACGTATCACTAGTTCACCTCACTAAAACCCTATCCGATCAGTTAGGTCGCTATGGAATTACAGTCAACTGTATCCATCCTGGGACTACAAGAACTGAACGAACTCCAGCCTTATTATCAGAAAGGGCCAAGCAAGATGGGATCACCATGCAACAAGTTGAGAAAGCGGACTTTGACCCAGAGTCAAAGACAACTAATTCGATTGGACGCATGGTTGACGCTCAAGAAATAGGATATCTTACGGCATTTTTAGCATCTGATAAATCATGGGCGATAACTGGTGAAGTTATCGGTGCAGGCGGCGGAAGCGGAAAGGCTGTTTATTATTAACGCGCCAGGATTTATGTGGAAAGCTCGTACGAAAGCATGCTTTTGGATTTCCTGATAAAAACAGGCCTATGCCTTTAGGCAAAAGTGAATTTCACGGCTTTCCACATGGTTCTTCATCAGGTAAGGTATTATGAGCAGAGCGTGCTACTTTTGACACGCGAGCTGTACTCGCCAATAGCTCTAACATTCAAGATTGGGGGGCCATTATAGAACACAAAGAATTTATGCAAATTGCTATAGAGCAAGCTCTGATCGGTAGAGAAAATGGGGACCGCCCCGTTGGTTCCATCATAGTCAAAAATGGGGAAATAATTGCCAAAGGACATAACCGGGAAAATTCGGATTGTGACACCACAGCCCACGCCGAAATGGATGCCATAAGAAAGGTCGATCCGTCGTTGGGCCCATACGGGTTATATGAATCCACGCTATATAGCACAGGCGAACCTTGCATACTATGCGCTGGAGCAATTGCACTTTCAAAGATATCTTGTGTAGTGCTAGGAAGTAACTATAACCCCAGTTGGGGGGAATTCGGAGATTACAATCTAAGAAAAGCTTTTGATTTAATATCCTGCCCAGAAATCCAGATAATTCGAGGAGTGTTGGTAGAGGAATGCCAATCAATGAGCTGGACTTGGAGAGCTGAGCAAATTAGGCCCAAATAATCACGTCCATATAACATTACAGATAATCAACTTCACTCTACATACCAATCTAAAACAATTCATCAATAGCTATACGCTGAGCTATATCTAGATTTGGCCTATATCTTTTATGCCGACTTGTGGACAACCCTTAAAGAAAGATAAACTCCCTCACAGAACATACTTACAAAAACATCTACCAGGGGGCACTTATGGAATTAGAACACATTAATCCAGTAAACATCTGTCCTGCGCCAGGATATAGCCACGTTGTAAAAGCTGGCAATACGGTATACATAGCTGGTCAAGTTGGTCGTAAACCAGATGGAAGTTTAGCAGGACTGGATGTAGAGTCGCAGACAGACCAGATATTCAAGAATTTAATAGCAGCGCTTGAATCCGTAGGCGGCGGACTAGAGAACCTTGTTAAAACTATGGTCTATGTGACAGATGCAACTCACCTAGCGGGGTTTAAAAAGGTAAGGGATAAATACCTTACCGGGAATCTACCCGCTCAAACCGGTGTAATAGTGAAACTCGGCACACCTGAGTTCAAGATAGAGATAGAAGCAATAGCCTTTATCCCGTGAGCACAAAAACCATAGGTATTATCTGAAAATAACACCTTAGCCAAATCTCACGACTATAGATAAAATTAGCAGTACCATTTAGTTGGGATAGGTATTATATTGTCCAAACTACTAAGCCTCTACAAATTTCATACCTCCCTATAGGTAGGACCAAATCTTTGTTTCCTTTTAACCATCTTCGGCACAGACGGAATCCATGGAGTCGCCCTCTCTTCATATTTACACTCTTGTTAGTAACGATATCTGGGACAATCTTAACAACGAGATGTGGCAAAGAAATGAATTTAGGAGCGATNCCCGATGCCCCNNTGCCTACATCCAATACACCCGATGCCCNGGTGCCTACATCCAATACACCCGATGCCCCAGTTATAGTAGACACCAATCCACCATCCCATCAAAATCCAATTCCCTCATCGATCAATTCTAATTTCACGATCAATTCGATCCTCTGTGAGGATAAAATTGGGCCAGATTGCACTAACTTGCGTCTAGGAGACAACTACTTAACTACCTCTACTCCAGCACAGGGATACCTATATTCTTGCACTGAAAAAAATCCCCGGGCCCCAGGCAGTGAAAAGACCAAGATAACTTGGATAGATTTCATCAATGGAACTTGGAACTTTCTAGCGAAATTATGGCTTCCGCGAGGATCGTTCGCTACAGAGCAAGGTTCCTACACAGAAACTCTTTCTTCAAATAAACGCGAAATCTCAATCAACAACTTGCCGGTGGACGGAAAGATAGGGGATTGGCCTATGACAAGCTACCCTATCCTCACAGACATAGATAGAAACCCCGGCATACCTAAACCAAATGGTTTTTCATTTTCGTATCCCATCAACCCCGAACTGCTCGATGAACCAACCTGTGTTTCTTTAGGACCCATTGGCACAACTATAAACGGAGTGGTGATATATAATGCGGCCGACGCTCGAGGAGAAGACGCACTTGCTCATGAAATTGTTGATGAGTTCGGAGGGCATCCAGCAAGGAGTGATTACCATTATCATTTTATACCAGACAGATTAGACACGGAAGTTTTAACCAACGGTCACTCTGGAGTGGTTGGTTACATCAAAGATGGGTTTCCAATACATGGATATAGAGGCATCGGAGGGGTTGAAATGACCAATGATGACCTGGATTTATGCCACGGACACCAAGATGCGGATATTGGCTACCACTACCACGCTACCCTAGAATATCCTTACACTATAGGCTGCTATAAAGGCGCTCCAATTCGATAGATAGCAAAACAAATAGACTAAGCCATCGTTAATATTTTCTGGCTCCTGAATTCGTGATAGAAATATCATTCCTGAGTCAACATTCATGAAAATAACAAACACCAGAGGTACGTAAGCTTTTTAAGTTAGGCGCGCTTTATACGTTTATGTTTAGTAATCACCATAATTAGATTGCAGACATACAAGTTATTAGGATCTACAAACTTATTGATTAATATCTACTAATATTGTACTATGCCGCCCGTAAGATAAAACCCAAGCACAGGGGTGACTCAAATGGCCTGCATATCAAAGCACTCTAGATTGAATTCCATATTTGCAACGATATGTTTGTCACTACTCTGCATCGCCATCACCGCCTGCGGAAACGATACTCAGCCTTCACCTGCTCCTGATGTTGTGGAAGCTTCCCCCGGGAAGCTCGTTGTATATTCTGGCCGAGGAGAATCTCTGGTAGGACCGATCATTAAACAATTCCAGGATGCCACCGGAATAGATGTATCAGTTAAGTACGGGAAAACAACAGAAATAGCAAACACATTACTTGAAGAGGGAAACAAATCACCGGCTGATGTATTCTTCGCCCAGGATCCAGGTGGCCTTGGCTCCGTACAAGATATGCTTGCCCCATTATCGGATGAGACTCTGAATCTTGTTCCTGACTGGGCCCGGTCGCCCGAGAGCAAGTGGGTTGGCCTTTCTGGGAGAGCACGCACAGTGGTATACAATCCTAATAACCTCACAGAAGAAGATTTGCCCGAAGATATGTATGGATTCACCGATCCAAAGTGGAAGGGTCGCATAGGTTGGGCTCCAACGAACTCATCATTCCAAGCAATGGTAACTGCAATGAGAGTTACTTGGGGCGAAGAAAAAACTCGAGACTGGCTTGAGGGTATTCAAGCAAACAAAGCTATTATGTACCCCAAAAATACACCTCAGGTTGCAGCTGTCGCCGCGGGCGAGATAGACGTAGGTTTCGTCAATCACTACTATCTTTACCGATTCATTGCTGAAGAGGGAGAGGAATTCCCAGCGAGAAATTATCATCCCAAATCAGGTGGCCCAGGTGCTATGGTAATGGTAGCAGGCGCTGGTATTCTTTCCACGTCCGCAAATCCAGACAATGCACACAAGTTCCTGCAATTTATGTTATCCAAAGTTGCACAACAATATTTTGCAGGCCAAACTTTTGAATACCCGTTGGTAGATGGTATCAAAACAAGTCGTATTCTGACTCCATTAGACGAAATCAAAAAGCCTAACGTTTCAGTGGGCAAACTCGCTGATGTTGGTGGTACAGTCAATCTCCTAAGAGACACTGGTGTACTACCATAGCGTCACTAAGTTAACGCACTAACCACTTATGACATTACTAGAGCCGCGAAGGACCATGAACGTGTCAGATCGTCGGGGAGGCCGTATAGCCTCTAGACCTCCTCCATTCGTTTGGATACCAGCCGTTCTAGTCCTTGCAGCAATGGTCCTTCCCTTAAGTTATTTAGTTCTACGGACTATAGGCGCTGGCACAGAGACTTTTGAGATTATTTTCAGATCACGTACATTTGAGATACTCATGAGATCTCTGTTGTTGATGGGATCAGTAAGCGTCGGCTCAATACTAATAGCTGTTCCAATCGGTTGGCTCACCGTTAGGACTGACCTTCCATTACGACGGTTTTTCTCTGTGATAACTATCCTGCCATTAGTGATTCCTAGCTACATTGGAGCCTTTATTTTGGTGATATTCTTGAGCCCAAAAGGAATATTGCAAGGATGGATGTCTCCTTTAGGAATAGACCGATTGCCTGACATCTACGGATTTCCAGGTGCACTTATAACCCTAACACTCCTCACATATCCGTATGTTTTACTCCCGGTCAGAGCAGCATTGATTCGATTCGATTGGTCCACATATGAAGCCTCTCTTTCGCTTGGTGTATCCCCAATCCGAACGTTCATCCGCATTACATTGCCCATGTTACGTCCAGCAATAGCTGGAGGAGCTCTACTGGTAGCTCTATATACTCTCAGTGACTTTGGAGCTGTCTCTCTTCTCCATTACGAGACCTTCACTTGGGCCATATATGTTCAATACTCAAACTTCGCCAGGGAAGTAGCTGCTGCACTTTCAGTTGTACTTATTGTTCTAGCGATCTNCCTACTTTATATGGAAACGAAAACACGAGGAAAAGCNAAGTATTATAACGTGTCCGCTAGTACACATAGACTACAACATTCTATTCGTCTTGGTATTTGGCGCTGGCCTGCTGTCCTATTTTGTACATCAGTGGTATCGTTTTCATTAATCATGCCTATCTCAATTTTAGTTTACTGGGTAATACGGGGTGTCTCATTTGGGGAACACATAGTCATACCATGGAGCCAACTTGGTAATACCCTATATGTATCTGGCCTAGCGGCTTTGGTNGCCGTTGNAGCCGCCCTTCCCATAATTATATTATCCATACGTTACCCTGGGCGAATTTCAACGCTTCTGGAAAGATGTGGTTACATGGGGTTTGCTTTACCTGGCATAGTAGTAGCCCTATCAATGGTATTTTTTGTCATACGCTTCGCAACACCNCTCTACCAAACCATACCTCTTTTAATTTTCTCNTATTTGATTTTATTCTTACCTGCAGCATTGGGAAGTATAAATACCTCGTTTTTACAGGTTAATCCTAAACTTGATGAAGCAGCCCGAATCCTAGGAAAGACACCACTTAAGGCTTTTACTACAGTAACCTTACCCCTACTAATACCAGGCCTTCTTGCCGGTGGCGCCATGGTATTTCTACTAGCCATGAAAGAATTGCCAGCAACTCTCATTTTAGGCCCGATTGGGTTCAAGACTTTAGCTACATCGATCTGGTGGGCCACCGAGGACGCATTCTTTACCAAAGCAGCTGTGCCTGCGCTATTACTAATAATAGCATCCATAATTCCTATGACATTTCTAGTATCGTTTGATCAAAAAGAGAAGATATCATGAGCTCAGTAAAGGTCAAATGCACTGGTCTAGTAAAGAGTTTCGATAATACAACCGCAGTAAATAGATTTAGCCTTGAGATAACTAAGGGCGATGTGCTGTCATTAGTCGGCCCGAGCGGATGTGGTAAAACAACCGTTCTAAGGNTTATCGCAGGACTAGAAAACCCCGATGCCGGAACAGTCGAGATAGCAGGGAAAGCCATGAACGATCGGCGCCTCTTCGTACCACCGGAAATTAGACACGTCGGTATGATGTTTCAGGATTATGCTCTCTTCCCTAACATGGATGTTTTAACGAATGTTAGCTACGGTATTGNTCGGGATTCTGTGCGCGAGGATCGATTAACAGAGGTAATGAGACTGACAGGGATAGAGCATCTAAAAAACCGAATGCCATATCAGCTTTCTGGTGGAGAACAACAACGAGTCGCATTAGCAAGATCCATTGCTCCAAAACCCGAGGTGCTACTACTAGACGAGCCATTTTCAAACCTAGACGAAGCCCTCAGATCTCAAGTACGACAGGAAACAAAGGATATTCTCAAAAAGAGTAACATTACAACAGTTTTTGTAACACACTCCACAGAAGAAGCTATGGAGATGGGGCAAACAGTCGCTGTAATGAATCAAGGAATTTTAGAACAGGTAGGTAGCCCAGAAACCATCTTTAATTCCCCTCTGACCAAATTCGTAGCAAATTTCATGGGGATGGCTGATTTTTTAGAGGCAACCCTCTCCGAGAAACTCTTGCAAACGGAAATCGGATCTTTGCCAGCTCCTCGAGACGTCCATCATGATAGTGCCTTGCATATCATGATCCGCCCAGAAAACATATCTATTGAACTTTCGGATACTGGGCAGGGGATAATACGACAACGAATCTTCCAGGGAGCTTTTTATCTATTTAAGTTAGAGCTAATATCAGGGAAAATAATTCACTGCTTAGCGCCATCCACAAAAAAACATTCTGAAGGCTCCAGGGTTGCTATTAAGTTCAAGAAAGGATATCTTCCTCTGTGTTTTGTTGGTGACCACGCTCAAACTGGCCCAGGCTCATAATCCTATATATTAACCAACGCTTTCAGCCACATCCATAAACCTAATTATCAGGACTGATCAATCCAAATAACTTCCCTAAAAATTACACAGACCACTACCAATTGAGCCCCAGCACTAATCTATAGAAAATAAAGGAGCCTGTCTTGTTTAAGCTTATTCTTCCATTCGCATTAGTTCTATCCATGCTTTTAGGGTGCACCTCTGATGGTCTGAAGAGCAATTCAATCTCCCAGGCAGATGAACCCAGCACTACCNCCGTAACAATTGTTGATGCCTTGGGCNGGACATTGTCTTTCGAAAGTATTCCAACCAAGATAGCGACAATAAGCCCTACAGCTACAGAAATGTTATACGCCGCAGGAGGAACGTCAATATTAAGAGACAGGGCATCTAATTTCCCTGAACCAGTCCAACAAATACCTCAGGTAGGCAGTGCATATGATCCATCTATCGAAACAATCCTAGAACACAATCCAGACTTAGTAATAGTTGANGCNATCACTCAAGCCAGATTTGTGAGNACGTTGANCTCGTCTGGNCTCAAGGTAATGGCTGTGAAAGCCGAAACCGTTGATGATATTGTTCGTAATATCACAAATATAGGAAAAATTATTCAAAAAGAAAACACAGCCTCCAAAACGGTCTCTGAGATAGAAGAGAAGTTGCATGCCGCTGGAAGCAACGACACCAGGAGTATCTTGTTGTTAATATCCGACCAAGATCAAAACTTGTATGCAGCGCTACCTGAATCATATACCGGCTTGATAGCCGCAACGCTAGGAATGGAAAACAAAGCATCAGGGCTTCCAGACTCTGGGCCTTACCCGGGATTCGCTATGATGTCTCCTGAGGTAATTTTGAGGGCTAATCCTGACATAATAGTAACAATAACTCCAGCCCCTGCACCTGCACCAAGGCTATCAACAACACTTGTTCATATACCGCCGTTTGCTAAGCTTAAGTCACTACAAAACGGGAATATAATAGAGGCAGACGTAAGTCTGTTTCTACAAGCTCCAGGCCCCAGAATAGGTGACGCGGTAGAATTCCTGAAGGAGCATTCGGTAGCAAAAAATTAATAGATGAATCTCAAAATCCGATACTTATCTCTTGTATGCCTTATCACGTTCCTGATTTTAGTAGGTATTTTCGCGGGGCCCACAAATGCTAGTTTCGAAGATGCCATTCACGGTTTGCTTTTCTCAGGAGAAGGTCTTATGAATACCATAATATGGGATATAAGGATTCCACGGATTGTGGTATGTCTTCTCGTTGGAGGCAATTTGGGTTTAGCTGGTGTGCTAATCCAACTTTCTACCAGAAGTCCTTTGGGAGATCCGAATCTTTTTGGGATCGGCGGGGGAGCCGCTATTTTTCTTGCAACTATATCCGCGGGAATAGTTTCTGTCGGTCAATTTGGTGTATTTTTGGGGTGTATTGTATCGTCGGTAATCGTTGCCATCTTACTCGCCAAGTTAATTTCTACCGTCGATCTTACTCCAACAAAACTTGCCATAATGGGAATAGCTGTGGGCGCTTTAACTATCACTATTGGCACATCTGTAATATCTCATGGCCGAGTCTTTCCAACACAGGTCATCGGTTTAGTAGCAGGTTCGTTTACATCAAGCAATTGGACCGTCGTCTACTATTTGCTACCCACATTTATAATCTGTAGTTTAACCTCAGTCATGTTCTCCCACAAATTCTATCCAATCATGTTGGGAGATATTCTTTCCCGATCTCTAGGCGTTAACCCTTTGAAAACGAGAACTATCACTATGGGATTAGTTGGAATACTTTCGGGCGCCTCAGTTTACGCTGCAGGGCTCGTGGGATTTGTTGGATTAACCTCTCCTCATATAGCAAAAACCATAGTCGGGAAAACACCGATCAATTTGATCATTGGATCTTCCTTGATTGGCGCTCTTACTACAATGTTTGCGGACCAAGTAGCGCGTTTATTATTTGCACCAACTGAGCTGCCAGTTGGGATGGCTACTACAGTAATAGGTGCCCCAATGATGATGTATATGGCGGCCAAGCTCAAATGAAAATAGTTGCTGAAAACTTATCCATTCATGCGGGAGGGATAGAAATCGTCCACCAAGTCTCCTGCAAAATTCCGGATAAGTCATTTACATCTATAGTCGGCCCAAACGGATCAGGAAAATCTACTATACTTCACGCAATTTCCAGGAATCTAGTTAATTGGTCTGGACAGCTGACAGATATTGATGAAAACCAGTTATCTCTTCTGCCGCAAAATCTCGATCCTCCTCCTTTTTTTAGTATTCTAGATGTAGTAAATCTAGGTTTCTACGGTAAAAAGATGACAAAAAAAGAAAAACTTGAAATGACTACTTCTCTCTTAAATAAATGTGGAGTTGCCTCGGTGCAAAACCAAAGTTTTGCCAATGCTTCGTCAGGTGAACAACAACGAGGTTGGTTAGCATTCGCCATGGCGCAATCAAAAGATGTGACTCTGCTGGATGAGCCATTATCATCTGTGGATCTCCCGTCAAGAAAAAACTTATACCAGTTACTTCTGGACTTCACCCGTACAGGTAAAACCCTGGTGATTGTAACTCACGATATCGATATGGCCATCATG
The DNA here is from genome assembly GCA_002707185.1 of Chloroflexota bacterium. The sequence goes on from PAMF01000049.1 coordinate 12,528, forward strand.
TTTAGCGACAGAATCATCCGCCTTGAAGCCGGCAGCAAAGTTTTCGAAGGCACGACTTCACAATACCAAGAAGCCTACTCTATGTTCAGTTAGTCAGGAATCCCACATTGTTTTAATCGTATGTTAGGTATGAGATCCCAAAATTCTTAAAGAATAAATCCTGGGCATAATTAGCCCCCGTTAATTCACTGTCAGATAAATGCGACTGGCAGCCACAAATCCCAGAGCCCCCGCCCCAGCAGATCCCTGATGGGGCTTCAATTGGAATGTCGACTTAATTGTTAATTGCATCGTCAAGGTGCAAAAAGATCATTTTAGGATAATGTTTATACGATACAGACCTTATCTTGTGAAATATCGACAGTGAAATCCTTTTTTGAACGGAATGTTCATTTGAAATGATCTTTTTATTTAATTGTTGAAACACACTTATGCAAGCCTTGATGGCTGGTACTGCATCCGCCGAAAAATTATTGATTCCCTTCCACGTTTCACAGTAATATTTTTCGNCTTCTTCGGCTAATACGACTTGGGCTTTTCTTACTTCTATTTCAGATGGTATATTCAGCTCATTATTATGTGGGTTATAAAATGACCTAAAAAGGCTTAATGGAACATAACACCTCTGCCNATTTAAATCATCTTTAATATCTCTTGCAAAATTCGTGAGTTGCAAAGCAATTCCCATGGATCTACTGGTTTTTAACGCTGATACCATGTTTGTTGATTCTGCATGACCATAAGCATGGGTTAAAAGGTATCCAGCGGTTATAGCCGATCCAAAAACGTAATTTTCTATGAGATCATCAAAGTTTTTGTACATTCTAGGTTCGATATCACTACGCATGGATTTAGTAAAATTAGGGTAACAATCTACAGGGATTGAAAGTCTTANACAAAATTCTCGGAAATATGATATTAGAGGGTTCTTGCTGATATCCAAGGCTTCCTTAAATGACTTAGCCCCTAGAGATTTGATGTATTGTTGCTCCCATTTATCCAATAATTTATGTTTTTCATTCGGGGTTAAGTTGAATGAGTCTACCACCTCATCGGGAAAACGGACCATTGAATATATGCATTCGACCGCTGAACGTTTATCTTTAGGTAATATTCTGCTTATCGCATAGAAATTAGAACTGAATGATCTAATGATTTTCCTGGAGAACGATTGAACATTTTTAAACGTATCTTCATTAGAATCAGAAACAATATCATTCAGTTGACTATCCCAGAAACCCACTTTCCATCCGACGCCTGCTCGTGGCCCTACTAAATCGTTTGGTAAAACAACTTTATGTAACGATAAATTTTCCTTCATAACAGACTGAATAGTTTCACAATGCCNTATAAATTTACTGGTCGTTCAGACCAATAAATTTGTGCCTTGAGCACGTGTTTTTGTATTTTTGACGATATAATAAATCTCTCCGTCCAAATATTAATTTATCCCTGCAGACTGGATTCCAGGGTTAATGGATGAAATCCAACATTGTCTTAATCTTATCTTAGATATGAGATACTAGAATTCTTAATAGAATAAATCCTGGAAGTAGTTACGCCCGTTAATTAACTGTNAGATAAATTCGACTGGCAGCACCAAATCCGAGGGCTCCCTCCCCAGCCGACGTCCGAAANGTAATCACNTCTCTATAATCACCCATNTCCTGAATCTCAATCCAATTCCCTGGAAGGATTTCATGGCCGCTCAGAAACTCCAANAGACGNGGGTCTTCATCTGGTAAACTTCTGACCTTATAAGCAGTACCAGTTTTNGCCATATTCATGGGAACAACTTTTCCCTTTGGCTTTATATAATCGCTCCCGGGTATCGGCTTTCCAAAGGGACATGTAGTAGGATTGCCAAGTGCTTGATTTATATAGCCTTCCAGATATAAGGATATCCCATGCTCAAGCATGTGGGCCTCTTGATCCGCTAGTGTCATTTCTATGCCCAAAATATCCACCACTAATCGCTCTGCCAATCGATGCCGCCGTGCTATGGAAGCAGCAATGGCCATACCATGTTCTGTCAGTTGGATTTCTTTCTGTTGTGAAACCTTCAATAACCCATCTCTGGACATCCGTCTTATTACCCCTAATACGGTTGGCAATGAAGTACCAAGACCTTCTGCCAAAGGAAGTCTGCGGATGTAAGCCGCTAATTGAGTTAGCGTAGGGCTACGATTTTCTTCAACTAGTATGTAAAGGGAAAGCAGATAGTTCTCCACTACAGAACTTCGTCGCTCATTATTCGGTAACGATATTTTATTTGAAGACATTGTATCTCACATTACCCTTGGAATTTCACTCGGAATCATCTTAAAGTTCCGAATTGAACCTCCGATCTACAGGTTGCTATTACGGTCGTTTCAAATCTGATCTTGGATTCTAACTGTTATAATCTGCAACGCCTGCCAACAAAAGTTTTTATCCCTGAATTCTATGCTATCAACAGTCCAACTTTATGAGTGTCTATTTGCTTGGCTTGGTGCAGCCACACGTATCGCACATGCTACGGTCCTCCTAGTTTTGTGTAAACTATACACGAGTCGCATCAAGAGAGACAACAAGTGGAATGCCCCCCAAACACCCATTAAATATGACCACATTAGAGTCACATCTAAGGTGATATGAAAGACCTATGATACGACTACGAGTAGCCAAACAAAGGACGTACAACAGATGGCTAGAAACTTAACTCTTCGCGTAGCCGCCGTGCCAGAAGGTATTCGTCACCTTCTTCCAGCATATCTACCCCAATCTTGAGAGAGTCGCCTTCATCCCAAACCCATATACCCGGATCTCCATTTCGCAGAGATTGTTCCACCTCGAACACAGACCTACCCAAAGCAACCTCATCTAGATAAACTTTCATCTCCATAGAGCAGTATCCATCAAACCATCCCTGTTCTATTCTAAGATGCGGCAGACCAGAAAGGGCTTCAGCGATAACTTCTAACCGGCGATCCTGCTGGCCAAGACGTTCTTTGTGGTTCAATTCGATCCACTCATTGAGAGCTACAACCGTAGCAACGATATCGCCTCGATCCATCTTGTAGCCACGACCAATGCTTCGATTACTCTCTATCTCCCAGTCCATGAATCCATTCAACCGAGCCGCGTCGACAGCGTCTACACTCCCGCAAAGAAATCCAGCGTTATTCGGACCTCCCATATACTTAGCACTGAAACATATAAGATCCGCTCCCGACTTAGTGAGATCGGTGATCAGATGCAATGGATATACACGGTAAGCCGCATCTACTACGATCTTCAAACCCCTGTCTTGAGCTAGTGCTACCAGCTCAGAAAGAGGCCATATCCCAGGTTCTCCTTCCAGGTGAGCCGGATATATAATGCCTGCGGTGTCACCATTAATAGCCTCATCAAACTGTGCCTCGGTAGTTCCATCCTCCCCACCTACCTCTATAAGTTTGGCCCCTGTGACAGTCACGCTTCTATCATAGCGATAACGAGCACACCTCTGGATTAGAAATCGGTCTTTCATATTCGTGGTATTTGGAAGTCGGCCAATTTTCTCGTAGTCTTTGCCTGTCATTATTCCCGATACGCTCAGGCCTATGGCTACATAGCACCCAGGAGTAATATAGGCTGCCTCCGCACCGACTTTGTGAGCTACAGCTTCACCAGCCTTCTTTAAGAGCTCTGGCATGGCCACAAAGGTTCTATTTGCCTCATCCATCGCATCGAGAACAGTAGAACTTATGATCGAACCGCCAAGTACAGTTGAGGAGCTACGAGCATTGATAGCCCTCTTAACACCAATATCTGTGTACACCCGAGGGGTACGTTCAGCACTCATAAATGTATAGCCTCCCAATCGGAAGTATTTCCCAAATAGTAAGCGGAAACACAGATGCGGATCCGAACGATCTCATTAGTACTAGCATCGAATACTTCCTTGGACTTAAGTATAGCGTGGGTTCCAATTGCTAATCCACCCAACCCACATGACATAGATCGTCATATCGTTGTTGTCTATAGAGTCCGCAGGAGATACCGAAGAAACAGCCTTTCAGATAGGTTGTTCTGGTTACCCCAAGCATCACCAACAAGATGAAAGTGTTCTTTACATTCCTTGTAGCTTAGACATAACGGACCGTGAACGTATAAAAGTTGATATTCTAGATGCCCTGGAAAAAGGCGGGATAACGCAGGAAGATGCATATGCAAAACTAGATTGGCTTATAATCAACATCCTAGGGTAATCCTGGACGGAGTTAATAATATCTAAAAGGAGATTGCCAATGTTAAAAGAATTCAGCCTGAGAGGAAGCACGGCCTTAGTCACTGGAGGAGGTAGAGGAATCGGTAGGGCTATTGCGCTAACGTTGGCGGAAGCGGGAGCCGATGTTGCGATAGCTGCTCGAACTATAAGCCAAGTAGAGGAAGTTGCTAGTGAAATTCTCGCTTTGGACAGACGCTCTCTGGCACTAAAAGTCGACGTTACCGATTCGTCAAATGTAGACAAAATGGTTTCCCATACAACTAATAAACTGGGGAAGATAGACATTCTTGTCAACGTCGCAGGCATTAGTGGTTCAGCATCGTTGGATTCTTTCACTGACGACTCCTGGAATAATATAATAAAAACAAATCTAACCGGACCTTTCTACTGCTGCCGTGCTGTTGCTCAACAAATGCTTAAACAGCGGTCTGGTAGAATCATTAACGTCTCTTCCACATCTGGCGCAAAGACCACGGTGGGAGGTTCCGCATACAACGCTAGTAAGGCCGGCTTAAACATGCTCACGAAAGTACTAGCCATGGAGTTCGCCCCGTACAATGTGTGTGTCAACGGGATAGGACCTGGTTGGTTCGAAACCGATATGACGAAGTCTTCTCTAGAAACCTCAGAGCAGCGCTCACAGGTAGAAAGCATTATTCCAATGGGAAGATTAACTAACCTGCGTGATCTCGGGTTGCTAGCAGTCTATCTTGGCAGTCCAGCATCAAGCTGGATGACAGGCCAAGTAATCTATTTGGACGGCGGTGAAACGGCTGCCTTTTTATAATACGAATCTCTCTTTAACAAGGCCCAGTGATATAATCTCAACAACCTCTGAATAGCAGAAAACGTTAAAACGATCATAAAGGAGCCAGATACAATGATTACCCGCGAGGAAGCTACGAGCCAATTAATCCAGGCAAAAAAAGCAAAGGGGCTGACATTCGAGGAAATCTCTAGTCAAATGGGCAGAGACAAGGTTTGGGTCGCCGCAGCACTTTTAGGTCAAGCTACGATGTCAGAAGACGAAGCCAATGTAACAGTCAAGGTTCTCGATTTAGGCCCGGAAGTCGCCGAAGCCTTGCAGGAAATTCCTTCCAAGGGTTCCTTGAACACCACAGTTCCTGTGGATCCTCTCATCTATCGTTTCCACGAGGTTACCCAGGTCTATGGCACTACGATAAAAGCCGTGGTTCACGAGTTATTTGGTGATGGTATTATGAGCGCGATCGATTTCACTCTCGACGTCCAAAAAGAGATTGACCCCAAGGGAGATCGTGTCGTGGTGACCTATAGCGGAAAGTTCTTACCCTATAAAAAATGGTGACGACTTCGCCCTAGTTTCAAGGAGAGCATATTGATTAAATACGAATGTGGCATGGAGAAGTATGAGCCCCTCGAAGCGTCGGATTTCCCCGGGATAAGTGGTGCAACGCTGAACAAGTACAGAATATCTTTACAGTAGCGGGAAAAGGGATAACTGCTGGAGTCCCTCAAAGCCGGTGACCCCTACCCCCACTAAACGGAAGCTCTGTCCAGGCTTTAGTTCCTGACGCAACAGGTTACATGCTACCACGGTAATAACCTCCGGGTCTGATGTAGGAGTGGGTAGGGTTCTCTGCCGGGTTATCGTGGTGAAGTCTGCTAGCCGCAGCTTGATGGTGACGGTCTTTCCCGCTAACTTATTACGTCGAAGTCTTGACGCCACGCCCAGAGATAATTGTTCAATCCTTTCTGCAATCTCCGCCTCTTCTCCCACATCTCGGGCCATGGTTACCTCAGCACTTACCGACTTGGTCTCTCGATTGGGTGTGACTTTGCTGTGGTCTAATCCCCTGGCGCGTTCTTTGAGTTCTGGCCCCCGTTTGCCTAAAGCCTGGCGTAACCACGAATTGGTGGAGATACTTAAATCACCAAGGGTGGTGATGTTTTGACTGTGGAGCACATCAGCAGTTTTGGGTCCAATCCCGGACAGAATGCCGACTCCTAGTGGAGCTAGGAAGGTCTGCTCTTCCCCTGGTTTTATAAGGAGAAGGCCGTTTGGCTTAGAAAGCTGCGAGGAGACCTTTGCCACAGTTTTGGACGGCCCACCTCCAATACTAATCACGAGGCCAGTCTGTTCTTTAACATTTATCTTGAGACTTCTCGCTATGTTGGCCACACTCTTCCAGGAGGATTGCATACTAATGTCTAAAAATGCCTCGTCCAAAGAAAGAGGCTCCACGAGGGGGGTTAGTTCCAGGAAAATATCAATGATCTGGCGTGAAATCTCCCGGTAACGGTCAAAACGCGGAGGTACTCGTATAAGCCGTGGACATATGCTCATCGCAGTCCGCATTGGCATTGCAGAACGAACGTTGTGCTTACGTGCCTCGTAAGATGCAGCAGCAACGACACCTCTCTCCTCCGGCGATCCCCCAACTACCAGAGGTCTACCCTTGTACTGCGGATTGTCCATTTGCTCGACAGAGGCGTAGAAGGCATCAAGGTCGGCATGCAGGATGTATCGCCAGGTATGGGGCGTCATGAGATCATTATATCCAAAACATTACGATGAATGATATCAGCGAACACGATCTAACAGTTAAGATATACTTCTGAGAACGATCTGGCTGGAAGGAAACTATAATTGGAATTTAATCCTGTGTTTTTTACCATGATAACTGTGTTAGTGGACATTAATCCTGTATGGATAGGAAGTTCAATGCACTGAAGATGTAAAGCCATCTCAGTAAAAATACTTAGAAAGGACTGAATATGATTCTCGACAACAAACTAAGCAAACAGGAGATCATTATTTTGGATGGAGCGATCGGAAGCGAGATTGCTAGACTGGGAGGCACAATGGATTCCGCAGCCTGGTGTGGTGTTGCCAACAAGACCCACCCTGAGGTAGTGCGTCGAATCCACGAAGAGTACATTCGTGCTGGTGCTGATGTTGTCACGGCCAACACTTTTGCAACTAATCGCCACGTTTTGGCAGGGGCTGGCCTTGCTGATGAAGCAGTCAGCATTACCACAAGGGCAGTGAAGCTGGCACGCGAAGCAGTGGACAAATTGGCACTTCACCGACCGATTGCAGTCGCTGGTTCAATGTCGAATACCGTAGCCTGGATTCCTGGCACTGTCAGTCCGGATCCGAGATTTTTTCCGACACCGGCAGAGGAAATTGAGAATTATCGTGAGATGGCTGAAACACTGGCAACAGCTGGCGTAGACTTGATAGTGATGGAGATGATGTTCGATATAGATCGTGCGAGTCGGGCAGTCGCGGCGGCCGTTGAAACGGGTTTGCCTGTGTGGATCGGTACTAGCTGCTCACTACTTGCTGATGGAAGCGTTGGTGCTTGGAACAAGCATATGGAGGAACCGGCCGATAGGTTTGCTCCTAGTGACGTAGAGCAAGAATCGAAATCCTTTGCCCCGGTGATCGAGGCTATGATGTCTTTCGAGCCCCAGGTTATGGGCATCATGCACAGCACCATAGAGACGATGGATCCAGGACTTAAGGCTCTATTTGAACGTTGGCACGGCCCGGTCATGGCATACCCAGAAACTTCGTCCCAAATCAGAAGGGGGGTTGGTCATTCAGTAGAACCGGCTGTTTTCGCTGGACATTGTCGCGATTTGGTTCAGGGAGGCGTCCAGATCATAGGCGGTTGTTGCGGCACCACCATCGAACACATTCGTGCCATGGTCAATGAATTACCAAATGCCATAGGTGCTCGATGAGATTAAAAGATAAGGTTGCCATTATTACAGGTGGCGCTAGAGGAATGGGTTCGGCCGAATCAATAATGTTCGCCAATGAAGGGGCAAAGGTAGT
>PAMF01000050.1 GCA_002707185.1 Chloroflexota bacterium
TACTTGGCATGATACGGCGGTATTGAAGGGTATGGGACAGACAGATCACGGGTAGGTTTAGCTACGGAACGGTACTGGACTAGAGTGGGTGTTACAGGGGAAACCGGCCACCGCAGAACTACAAAACCAGTGGTCGGGGGTTCGAATCCTCCCGCTCCTGCCAAGTCCCTATATAACAAAAAGCTCCCGAGTTGTTTTTGGGGGATTCTTGTTTTTAGTGGTTTTACCGGGCGATTTGCAGCAAAGCACTATTTATAATGCGATAGCCCCAAAAGAATTGAGATAATCTTGAAAATGCTGCATTATTCCGGAGCACTAAATTCTGTTTTCGTAACGCGTGAAGAGGTAGTAACTTGTTTACAGCCATGAGCCGTATAGATACCTAGCGAATTAGATTATAGATACCAGTTGTTTACTTTTGTGGTTAGAGATAATATGTCGGAATTCACAAAATATGGAGGGCTTCCCAATGGGTGTAGACCAACAAACGTGGCGACGGGTAGCTAAAACTGGGTTGACAGCATTAGACAGAGAGAAAGTATGTCCGGGATATTTCCTTTATTCTCCGTACAATGGTGACGGCAACGGAAAGGGTTTAACTTTCCTTTGTGATATGGAAGGTAATGAATTACATCGTTGGAATCCTCCGACCCCTCCGGGCTCTTGGGGATATCTGCTGCCAGATGGAAATTTGTTTTACATGGCGAAAGCAGATCAGGCGAACGATGGTAGCATGCCGGCTAGCAATTTTGTTGGCGGCTGGTTGGTTGAATTAGATTGGGATAGCAATATTGTTTGGGAACATCATAATCCTGCTCAACATCATGACGCTCGGCGTACGAGTAATGGTGGTGCGATGTTTTTGACTCTTGAAGCAATACCTGCCGATATAATTGGGCAGGTACAAGGAGGTCAACCTGGGAGCGGGCTGGAGGCAGATCATGAAGGTGGCCCTACTGAGACAACTCATATGTGGGCGGATCACATTATAGAGGTTGATGCTACTGGAAAAATGATTTGGGACTGGCACGCCTATGAACATTTAAGCACGGAACGGCATGTAATTACTCAAGGAGAGCCTCGTCATGAATGGAGCCACGGTAACACTGTGGTGCCAATAGGAGACGATAAGGTGCTAGCGAGTTTTCGGAATATATCTACTGTTATGATGATCGATAAGGCAACTGGCAATATTTTATGGGAGATTGGAGACGAAGTGATTTCTCGGCAACATGATCCAAGTCTTCTACCTAATGGGAATATTTTGATCTTCGATAATGGAGAACGTCGGAAAAATGATGTTCGTATATTTTCTAGAGTAGTGGAGATAAATCCTGACAACAAACAGGTGGTTTGGGAGTACAGAGATAATCCGTATTTTAACTTTTATAGCTCGCGTATTTCCGGTGCAAGGCGTATGCCGAATGGAAATACGTTAATCACGGAAGGTATGTTTGGTAGGATGTTTCAGGTGACTTCATCGGGAGAAGTAGTGTGGGAATATATAAATCCATATTTTCCTAAAGGGACCGACGGGTATGAAGACAATAGAGTTTTCAGGTGTTCTTGGTATATGGAAGGAGAAATCCCCCAGCTTTCTGATATGCGTTAGTATTAAGAAAAATTTCGTACACTGGAATAGTAGGCGTACGGGTTCAACTGGATTAGCTAGTGGATGGTACATTCTTTGGAACTTTTAGCTTCTTAATGATACGGTATGGTCTAATTCAAGGGGGATTATCCAGCAAAAAACAGTAGATGATCACGTGACAAACGTGCGGGTCTGAGGACACCGTTATTTCGACGAGTTTGGGTGTAATGAAAAAGCCCTTGATGATTTTCGGGGCTTTTTCTCTTTCAAGGAAATCAAAGGTGATTGGTATTGTGGCTGATTATGTCCCATGTAAACATATGCTCACCTTACTGACCCCAATCTCCACTATCTTTTCTTCTGGAAACTATATCATCTACAGGAAGTATATCTATGTCTCCTACCCACATGAGACGCATCCGGGGATTAAATAATTCGACTACGGACTCGTATTCGTCAGCCTCGACTATTGCATAGTATCTTTGTGCTGATGGGTGTTCCCATGCACATAAGACCTTAACGTCGTTGTTTCCTTCGACCCACCTATACATTTCACTTGGTGGTTGGGAATGAGGATCTAACCCTTCTCGCATCCTGCCCCGACAAGTTTCCCAAGAATGTTGAGTTGTTACGTGAAAAAGCATGATTTCCTCCGAATCTAAAAGCCCATGTTGAGAATATACGATAGCCCTGTCCAATCATCAAATCCCCGCACTATCGAAAAAACGTTGGAGCGTAACCAGCTAAGAGGTTTATGCGAGTAGAGTCAAGGAGATTTAAGCTTAGGTATACAACAATAATTACAATGTCGCAAACTGGGTTTAGCTAGAGCTTCTTGACATGATCGGTTTGATAATAGTAGCATTAGGTCGTCGTCTCCAAGGTTTGGAGGCGTTTTTTTTTGTTACCTTAAGTGCCTTCAAAAATTTATCGGCATTGAAATGACTAACTTGAACAAGATAGAGTCTAATAGATAATTGTTTTATAACTGAGGAATGATATGACACAATCTAACCAAAATGTAAGTCTTGATTATGATGCGATTGTAGTGGGTGCTGGTATTGCGGGTCTGTATCAGTTATACAAACTACGAGAGATAGGGATGAAGGTTCGTCTTTTTGAAGCGGGAACAGGAGTCGGTGGCACTTGGTATTGGAATCGCTATCCGGGCGCCCGTTTTGATTCTGAAAGTTATTCATATGCATATTCCTTCTCGGAGGAACTCTTGGAAGAGTGGGATTGGTCGGAGCATTTTGCATCACAGCCTGAAATACTCCGATATCTTCAACATGTTGCTAGCAAATTTGACTTAATTAAGGACATTCAATTTTCGAGTGATGTACAATCGGCTCGGTATAATGAAGATACCCGCACTTGGGAAATTGGATTACAGGATGGTGGTGTACACCGAAGCAGATTCCTTATTACAGGTATTGGTCTTTTGTCTCAGCCTGTTCTGCCTAAAATTGAAGGGATCGAATCCTTCGAAGGTGAGTCTTTTCACACATCTAGGTGGCCCCATAGCCCCGTCAATTTCGCTGGTAAAAAGGTTGCAGTTGTTGGTACTGGAGCATCTGGGGTTCAGGTAATTCAAGAGATATCCAAAGAAGTCGGTAATCTCACGGTTTTTCAGCGACGACCGAACTGGTGCGCTCCTCTTCATAATTCGATTATCAAATCTGACGAGATGAGAACCATCAGATCTGGTTACAAGGAAATGTTTGAGCGTTGTGACCAAACATTAGCAGGGTTCTTACATACAGTCGATCCTCGGGGAACGTTCGAGGTTACTGAAGAAGAGCGATATGCTTTTTGGGAGCATTTATATGCCAGTAAGGGCTTTGGAATATGGCAAGGTAATTTTAAGGATGTACTGACTAATACTGAAGCTAATGTGGGTATGTCAGATTTCATAGCAAATAAAATTCGGGAAAGAGTCCATGATCAGGAAGTGGCAGAGAAACTAATTCCCAAGGATCATGGGTTTGGTACCCGTCGTGTTCCGCTTGAAACTCAATATTACGAATCTTACAATCAAAGCAATGTTGAACTTATAGATATTAGTGAAACACCCATTGAAGAAATTACCTCCAAAGGAATTTCAACTACGGACCGAGAATTTGAATTTGACCTTATAATTTATGCAACTGGATTTAATGCAATANTAGGTAGTTACGATAGGATAGATATCGAGGGCGTCAATGGCCGCAAATTAAAAGATCAATGGCGAGATGAGTTATCGACTTTTCTGGGGCTACAGATTAACAACTTCCCTAACTTGTTTATGATTCTAGGTCCGCATGCGCTCTTAGGTAATAATCCTAGAAGTATTGAATACAACGTAGAATGGATAACCAACTTAATTCAATATATGAATGAACGATATTTGACGCGCGCGGAGGCCACACGGGAAGCGGTTGATAGTTGGTATCAATATGTTTTGGAACAAGGCGAAGGGCTTTTATCCAACCAAGTAGATTCTTGGATGACTGGTATCAATAGTAATCTGGAGGGCAGACAAAAACGGATTATAGCCCGCTATAGTGGCAGCCAGTATTCATATAGAAAGCGCTGCAACGAAGTTGTAACAAGTGAATACGCTGAGTTAAATCTGATGTGAATGTTCTGGGTACTTAACGGACAGCGAAGTTTTGAGTATGCAGAATTATACGTCTGGTAGAGAAGCCGTATCTCCTGTGCGGTTCTGCCATAAACGGACCCTAGCTGTCATATCCCTAAGTCGATCCTTATGCTCTGCAAGGTCAAATAGATTATTCTCTTCATATGGGTCGGAATTCAGGTCAAACAATTCATTTTGATCGCCACTGCATAAGTTCAATTTCCAGCGATCGCATAGAATCGATCTCCACATGGAGTGGTTCATGCGGTCAATTTCGATGGTGGCTTGACCTCTATCAAAATGTCCCTCTCGTATCCCATTCCATTCGATAACCACGTCGTTACTGTCTAATGTCTCTTTACCTTCAAGTACTGCCAGGCGGCTCTCACCGTGGAGATGGGATGGAATTTGTTGNCCTAATAAATCTAAGATTGTGGGGACGAGGTCGATGTGGCTGAAGCTTCCGTCAATTTCCGTCATGGATTTTGATAGGCTTGGGATTGATATTAAGAGGGGAACTCTCGACGACTCCTCGTAAAAAGATCTTTTTTCCAGCATTCCGTGGTCTCCTAGTAAGTCACCATGATCACTGGTAAATATGATAATAGTGTCGTCCGTGAGCTCAGCGCTTTCTAATGCACTTGTAATTTTGCCTACCATTTGGTCGACTAGGGATATAGTCCCGAAATAATGGGCTCTGAGACTCCGCCATCCTGATTCGGTGGTGATGTCCTCGCCAACAGCTGCCCATGTGTTCATATAGCTGTCTTGGCTAGGGTCAGTACCATCCATATATTGTAGATAGTAGTCTGCTTTTACTCGGTTCAGTAAGGATACATTCTCGGGTTTCTTTAGAAAAGTTGGCCCTACTGGGAGATTTTTGGGATCATATGTATCTTGCATAGACCCTATATAAGGTGAGTGTGGTTCTAGGCAACTTACGTACATTATAAAAGGTTGGTTCTTGTTTTGTTCAATAAATTCTGCTGCCCTATCTCCTAGGTATGGGGCCATTTGATATTCAGCGGGGTATGAAACTAATTCTTTATGGCTAAAAGTGTCTATATCTCCGACACGTCTATCCGGAGAGAATCCGTTATCTACTAGATGCTGATGATAGTCACTTCTATTTGACAGTGGTCCACCACGAACGAACTTACCTTCATAGCCATCTTCGGTGCTAACCCACTTGCTGAAACCATGTTGCGGAGTGTCACCGTGCCCCAGATGCCACTTGCCAAAATAACCGCAAAGGTAATCTGGTGAAATCATTTCGGCGACCGTTTGAATGTCTTCTGACATTTCGATTCCATTGAGAACAGGACCTGCTCTATGAGGATAAAGTCCGGTCATTATGGAAGCTCTTGATGGTGTACAGACAGGTTGGGTTACGTAGGCATTACGGAAAACGAAACTCCTAAGTGCTAGTTTATTTAGATTGGGAGTTTGAATCCAATCGTTTCCGTAACACGCCATGGTATCCTGTCTCTGTTGATCGCTAAAAATGAACACTAGATTAGGTTTCTTTGCCATTTGGTTTCTCCAAAGATGTGATGATAGTTATCTACGGTTTAGCTAATATCTTGAACGCATCTGAACCCTAGGTTTCCAGTGGAACTATCTGGTGTATTAGAACTTCTGGCAGCCACCCTATANCGATTACAATACGACTCGTGGCATAAATATGAGCCACCTCGCATACTTTTAGTGGTGCCGCTGGGAGCGCCTTTAGGATTGTCGTGAACTATATCATTTGAGTGAGGCAAACTAAACCAATCTGAACACCATTCCCAGACATTTCCGACCATGTTGTATAAGCCGTAAGTGTTCGGTTTAAAACTGGCAACTGGTGCAGTACCTACAAANCCGTCCGCTAGCGTGTTGTGGTTGGGAAAATCTCCCTGCCAAATATTGCAGAGATGCTCCCCGTCTGGCATTAGGTCATCCCCCCATGGATATGTTTTCTGCTCGAGACCCCCACGAGCAGCATATTCCCATTCAGATTCTGTTGGTAACCGTTTACCAGCCCAGTTGCTATAAGCGACCGCGTCATTCCATGAGATGTGGACTACTGGATGATTTTTGCGCTCGTTTATATTCGATCCCGGACCTTCAGGATGGCGCCAATCGGCTTTTCGAACCACCCTCCACCAAGGTGTTTCTTGTGGTGATTGGCTTACCGATTTGGCTACGCTTCTCGAAATCAGGGAATGGAACACAAATGACCAGCCGTACTGTTCCGCTTCAGTGACATAGCTGGTGTCCCTAATAAACGAGAGAAACTGTTCGTTAGTAACAGAGTAGGTGTCGATAAAAAATGAATTAAGTCCGACCTCTCGGGATGGGCCTTCACCGTCACCTGAATACCCCGATTTGCTATCATTGCCCATAATGAAGGTTCCTCCCTGGACAAAGGCCATGTCTTTGGGAGTTTCTTGTCCGGATATAGGTTTGTGGGCCGTTGGTTTCCGGATTCTTAGATAAGAATTGGTTGTGTCTCTGCTAGCAGCACAGCAGGCTGATCCACTGATACTTGTCATTAGCCGTTCCAATTTCATTTAGCTTTAAGCATGATATCACCATTCGTTACGTGGTCTTATGCTCCATAATGGATGATCTGAGTTAGTTTCAGTAATCCGTATGTCGTATCGTGTATTGGTTCTATTTTCAAAAAATTTGAGAGGTTAAGTTGGAGTAAAATAATCTAAATAGAATTATGGTCTGATATAGATATGGGAGTGAATTTGGTCTGAGCAAATCAGACATTAACTGATTCAGTACTGGGATGTGAGTGGTTACAGTTGGTTGATTACATAAGGCACAGCATGGATAATGTCTTAATAAATTACAAATTAGGATAGCCTACGTCTGCCTGTTTTGTGTAGTTATACAGGAGAAATCGTGGTTNATTGATGGAGGATAACAGTTATGCCGTTTTACGAAAGAGAATCTACCCGTATATATTATGAAGAAGTTGGGTCTGGTTTCCCCTTATTGGTCGTCCCTGGCGGTGGCCTTAATTCGGTAATGTCGTCTCTGGAAACTGCTCATCCTTTTAACCCAATGGAAACTTATAAAAACGATTTCCGCTGTATAGCTTCGGATCTTAGAAACGCTCCGCTAGGACAATCTAGCGGACCACTGGAGATCGATCGGCCTTGGGATGCCTATTCAGATGATCATATTGGTCTCATGGATCATCTAGGAATACGGCAATTTGGAGTCATTGGCTTTTGCATAGCCGGTCCCATGATCCTTAATCTTCTTAGCAGGGTGCCTGATCGTATTGTTGCAGCCGCTTTAATGCAACCCAGCGGATTTAGACCTGAATTGCCAGATATCTTCTACCAAAATAACATTACGGGTTGGGGACCGCCACTTTGTGAAAAGCGGTCTGAGATTACAATGGATATGGTCCACGATTTCTTGACCAGCATGTATACGGATCGCGCNGACTTTGTCTTCACGGTTTCACGTGAATTTGTAGGGTCAATGCAGACACCGATTTTAATCGCACCGGACGACGTACCAGCACATCCGTACGAGAGGGCTATGGAAGTGGCTAGCTTAGCGCCGAATTCGGAAGTAACGATATATCCCTGGAAAGACTCACAAGACCATATAAATGAGGCAGTTGAGCATGCTAGAAGGTTTCTAAAGAGTCATGCGCCGGCATAATGGTTNGTAGTTCGAGGCATGNGTCCTGTCACGTTAATCAGATGCTAATCGTGGCAAGTTGGACACCTCACGATAGATATACTGAGGTAGNTCTGGGCTAGTTACCCAGTTTTTCTTTACATGGTATGCATAGGCTCATTAATTCAAGGGAATGCGAGATTACAGAAATCGAATGTTCGGTCTCGATGCGCCCTATTTCTAGCGCTAAATCATGCTCTAGTTGTTGGTCGATTTCAAAATCTGTTATAGAGTCACAGTTTCCGCAAAAAATATGGTGATGATGCCTGCTATCGCTGGTGATTAATTCTATGACTTTAGCGTTTTCAGGTGTTGTGAATTCTGCAATNAACCCACAGGCCTTGAGGTCATTTATTACGCGATAGATTGACGAGAGGGCTAGCTTACCGCTGGACAACCGCACTACCTGGTCTACTGTTAATGGGCGTTTTTCTGTTAACAGNAGGTCGACCAAAATCAATCGTGGCTTGGTTACGGACACATTCTTCGAAGCTAGTAAGCTTTTTGAATCTTGTGGTGTGGGCCATTTTGTTTCAGAGGCCATATCGACATCTTAACAAATAATTGGGGATTGACACAATATTAATTGAGAGGTATTCTCATTTAGCTAAAACGAGAACGAGAATCATTCTCACTATAATTAATAAGGATTTATGAATGCACAAATGGTCCCCGTTGTTTATCTTTGGTCTGCTTTCCTCACTAATCCTACTTCTTGCTTGTAATGGGATTGATTCTACGGATATGGCAATAGCGGTCAATACTGATGATCAGGTTCTGGAGTCGACAGAATTGCGAGTTATGGGGACCACTCCGATTGTAACTGATTGGATAAATCAGGTTGCGGGGTCGAGATTAACTGCCGAGTCGGTAATGCCATACGATATAGATCCTCATTCTTTCCAACCAGGGGCACAGGACGTGGCAAGGGTTACGGAATCGGATTTGGTTATTGGAATCGGTTCAGGCTACGAGAGTAAATGGTTAAGCGATTTATTAGTAACCCATCCGAATATAAGATATGTTGAACTCGCAGAATTTGTACCATTGTTGGAAATTGGTGAAGAACACGGTGAAGAACACGGTGAAGAACACGGTGAAGAGGAGCNNNNTGNAGAGCATGATCACGGTGGTCAGGATCCGCATTTCTGGTTTGACCCCACAAGGGTGATGACGGGTGTGGAAGTGATACGAGGAGAGTTGTCTGCTATAGACCCTGAAGGACTAGATAATTACGTAGGGCAATCTGAAAAGTATTTAATAGAACTGAACCAGTTAGATGATTACATAGGTGGGAAATTGGATGTTATTCCTGCTGATCAACGAGCATTTATGACAGGGCACGATTCTCTTGGATATCTCAATGATCGGTATGATCTTGAAGCAATGGAGTCTATTATACCTAACGTGGATTCGGAGGCCGGTTTAACCCCTGACTCTCTCGTAAATGCAGTGAAATTTATAAAGGCTCATCACGTGAAGGTTATATTTCTTGAAGAAAGCTATGCTGATAAGGCGGTAAAAGCGGTGGCTGATGAAACAGGGATCCGAGTAGCTCAGGGATTAAATGTCGAGACGCTGTCTGATCCGAGCCAAACATATGTAGACTTCATTAAAAACAACATTGAGATTATAGGTGAGAATCTCATGTCTGTGCCCTAAGCGCTAATGGAAATTGGTGATCAACGAATAAGAAATTTGTTGATCTAAGTCTTAAGGAGTTCCAATGCCATATAAAGGATCCCAAACTCTGAATGGGAGCATACAATGTACAGAGGTATGTGTGGAATTTGGAAATGTTCTTGTACTTGATGAAGTCTCTTTCTCAATTCCCAGGGGTGTCCTTACTGGTGTAGTCGGACCAAACGGTGGAGGCAAAAGTACTTTATTTAATGCTTTAGTGGGGTTACAACCCATTGCTCATGGAAACATCTTGGTGAACGGGCTGCTTCCGGGTGCTTCTAAGGGAACAATAAGCTATGTTCCTCAACGGGAAATGGTTAATTGGCGGTTCCCATTATCGGTAAAAGATGTGGTCTCATTGGGTGCTATAAATAAAGGGTCTATATTCCGAAAATACTGGTTTTCTGATAATGGAGGGGTCGAAGAAGCACTCAGAAAAGTGGATATGTGGGATAGCAAAGACGACTTGGTTTCAAATCTTTCGGGAGGGCAACGTCAGAGAACATTTATAGCCCGAGCTCTCACCCAAGAAGCTGAGATACTCTTACTTGATGAAGCGTTCAGTGGCGTAGATATAGCTTCTCAAGACGGTGTGATAGATGTGTTAAGAGATCTCAGAGACGAAGGCACCACAATCTTGATGGCTACCCACGACTTGAACAACCTGTCGGATAGATTCGATGAGGTACTGTGTCTTAACAGGCATGTTTGTGCTCATGGGAAACCAGAATCAGTATTTACTGAAGAAGTACTCACTGAACTCTATGGTTCGCACGGGGAAATGTTTGCGGAGCATCGAATAGGACATCATGACCATGTTGATTGATTTGCTTTTCGAACCTCTACAATATTCGTTTATATCCCGGGCGCTTATCGTTTGTATCTTGGTGGGGATAACCTGCCCATTCTTAGGTGCGTTCGTTGTAAATAGAGAAATGGCTTTCATGGGAGATGCATTGGCTCATGCAGTCTTACCTGGTCTGGTAGTAGCCTATGCGTTCGGCGTGAGTCCGTTTATAGGAGCCCTTCCGACCGGGATCGTAGTGGCATTGAGTATTGGTTATATCGTAAAAAAATCAGGTGTATCTAACGATACTTCTATTGGGATAGTATATTCTGCGCTATTCTCCCTGGGTCTGATTATACTTTCTCTAACAGGTGGTACAAAACTGAAACTAGAGGACATACTTCTAGGACAGTTGCTGGGTACATCTACTACGGATGTGTACGTGACTATTGGCATGACCGCAGCCTTGTCAGTTGTATTGATTATTTTCTATAGACAAATGGTATTTGTTGGATTTGATTTTCAGGGAGCGAAGGTTGCTGGTTTACCTGCAGCTAAACTAGATTACTTATTGCTGATCTTGATAACCATAGCGATTGTGATGTCACTCCAAGTAGTTGGAATAATTTTGGTAGTGGGTATGTTGATAACTCCAGCTGCTGCGTCAAGCTTGATTGTTCGTAGGTTTCCTCGGGTTATTCTTGTAGGCATAGCGTTTGGAATTCTATCTGCGGTAGCGGGTCTTTATATGTCGTATTATTTTAATTTACCATCGGGACCGTCTATTGCTATGGTGTCCTCGATCATCTTCGGAATATGCTTTGCTGGAAGCAGATGTTTAAAGGCTTGATTTCGCTTTAGTTCTTCTTGCAAAAACCAACTTTGATATTGTTTACACATAATAGTTTCTATTGTAGATGACCCTGAATCTTGTGTAATAATGTTGCGTAAAACAAGCAGGGAAGAATTCTATGAGGATATCGCTATTTCCCGGAAGCGTACCGGGTGAATTATCATCCTTGTCCGAGATAATTATTCAAGGCTTAGAAGCTGAGCGAGACGGCTTTGACGGCTTCTGGGTTCCCCATTTATCGAATAGAGGATTCGATGCATTGACGGTCATCTCATTGATCGGGTTACAAACCGAATCAATTGAACTTGGAACGGCTGTTGTCCCAACCTATCCCAGACACCCAACTGCTATGGCACAACAGGCCATGACTTCTCAGGTAGCGTGTCAGGGTCGATTGGTTCTGGGCATTGGACCATCACATCAGGGAAATGTAGAAGATGCCTGGGGTTTATCTTATGAACGGCCGGCTCATCATGTTAGAGAATATTTGTCGATATTGACCCCACTGGTCCGAGATGGTAAGGCGCGTTTTTCAGGGGACATGTATCAGGTAGATACTCAGATCGATGTACCGGAGACCACATTATTCCCTGTTCTGGTCTCAGCTCTGGCCCCCGTCATGCTTCGTATCGCTGGAGAATTGGCCGACGGGACTATTACCTGGATGGCGGGTATCGGGGCGATCGAAAAACACATCGTCCCTAGGATTAGTAAGGCAGCGCGCGATGCGGGTAGAAATGCTCCTAGGATTTGTGTTGGTCTTCCCATATGTGTTACCGATGACCGTGATGCGGCTTTTGAAGACGCTGCAAATAGATTTCGAAGGTACGGAACTCTGGTTAATTACCGTAGAATTTTAAATGTGGAATCAGTTGATGGACCCGCTGATGTAGCTGTTATAGGTAATGAGAAGGAGGTTGAGGAACAACTCACTAGGTTTGCTGATGCAGGGGTTACTGATTTTCTAGCATCAGTGTATCCGGTTGGAGATGATTCCGAAGTAAGCTCGAGGAGAACGAGAGATCTTTTATCTAGTTTAGTAGGAAAGTTGTAGGCGCACAGCTGGTTGTTATTGCAGGATTGTCGATGCTGCTATGGCTATTAGTATATGCTATGCAATCATATGTCGATGACTACGGAGGTTACTTTGGCTACTTTAGAACAATACGCCGATAAATATGAATCCATTAAGATGGAACGCAGCGGCGGTATTTTACAGATGACGTTTCATACTAATAATGGGCCGCTGCAGTGGGGGGGAGGTCCGCATTCAGAATTTCCCCAGGCGTTTTATGACGTGGGGAGTGATCCGGAAAACCGAGTCATAATTATGACGGGAACAGGAGATGCTTTTTCGGGACCGCCTGGCTCGTCCTCGGGTACTCCGAAACGGGAACCTAAAGAATGGGATAGAACCTACTGGGAAGGCAAGAAATTGTTGAGTAATTTACTGGATATAGAAGTGCCTATGATTAGTGCTATCAATGGCCCAGCCTTGAGACATTCGGAAATCCCATTGCTATGCGACATCGTTTTGGCTTCAGATACAGCCTTATTTCAGGATTCAGGTCATTTTATGAGTGGTCTCGTCCCTGGAGACGGTATGCATATAGTTTACCCAATGCTGCTCGGTATGAATCGAGGTCGTTATTTTTTGCTAACAGG
Source organism: Chloroflexota bacterium (assembly GCA_002707185.1). Next base: position 12,896 of record PAMF01000050.1, read on the forward strand.
TCAGGCTATTGCAGCTGATGAGGCAAAACAACTGGGTTTGGTAAACGAGGTTATGCCTCAAAGTGAGTTGGTAGGCAGGGCGTGGGTGCTTGCTGAGCAACTGGCTCAACAATCTGATTTGGTTCTTAGATATACCCGGGTGGCAACTACTCAGTATATCAAGCGTCTGATGCAGGATATCTTAGGTTATGGGTTAGCATTAGAGGGTCTTGGGTCTGCTGATACATTACTAAATAATCAATCGAATTAGGTTTTGGTAAAATTAGACTGGGTAAAAGATCTCTGTGCCATAAGAGATGGTAATTAAAGGAAGGCATCGTTGACACGCAACATGAGCCTAGATACACTCCAAATATCGGGAGAAGTATGGTTTTTCTATAAAAAGATTTGACCCGATCAGGTGATTAACATATGACATCCAGCCAGATAATAGATCCCATTGAGTTGATGTATGAGACAGGGTGGACAGATGGTCTGCCAGTTGTTCCTCCTACCGGTGAAAAAGTAGAGGAATTTGTAATAGCGTCGGGAAAAGACGCAGATACTTTAATTGCTGAGCTTCCTCCGTTGGGGGGTAAGGCGACGATTGAGAGGATAGCGGTTAACGCAGTTATGGCTGGTTGTTTACCTGAATACATGCCGGTAGTGATAGCTGCAATTCAGGCATTAATGGATCCTCGATTTAATCTCAGGGGCGTAATGTGCTCCACTGGTATTCATACACCGCTAATTGTCGTAAATGGTCCAATAGCTAAAACTTTGGATATAAACTCTGGATACAATTGCTTTGGTCAAGGTTGGCGAGCTAATGCAACTATAGGTAGAGCGGTCAAGCTGATACTGGTTAATCTGGGTGGTGCAGTCCCTGGTGATACCAATAAGGCTACCTTTGGCCATCCGGGTGCGTATACATACTGTATCGCGGAATCGGAGGAATCAAATCCCTGGACTCCGTATCATGTAGATGCTGGTTTCCAGGCCGAAGACAGCACTGTTATGGTTTTTCCAGGTGAAGCGCCACATAACATTATGTATCATGCGGTAAACGATAGGAACTTTTTGACGGTCTTAGCGGATAGTATGTGCCCACTTGGGAACGTACAGATGTACGTTATGGGGGATACTCTCGTTGTTCTTGGACCTGAGCACGCCAAGATGCTTGCTAATGCTGGGTGGCGCAAGCAAGATGTTAAACAGTTTCTTCATGAAAATGCCCGAAAATCTGTTGGTTTATTGAGGCGGGGTGGCCCAGCCCAAGGTGATGATCGGAGAGAGATGTTATGGCCGAAATTTGTCAACCCATCAAATAATGAGGACATGGTACCTGTAGTCAGGAGGGTTGATGATATTCACATTTTAGTTGCTGGTGGTGTAGGGGGGCCGCATTCCGTTTATATACCGGGATGGGGATCTCGATGCGCCATCAGAAAAATAGAAACTCCTTAAGGAGGATATATGGTTACATTAGCAATGCCGGGTTCAGATGTTGAGCGGCGGCTTGAAGCATTGGACATAAAGATTCCGATTGATCCAGAGGTTTTAACCAGCTGGAGAGCCGTCCCCCGGCTGGAGAGCCTGACTGGCAAAGTAGGTGGATTCTTGGGTAATAAGAAAGCTAACGCGGAAGTTTTATTAAAGGATGTTAAAGAGTTACTCGATCAGCGCTTTGAATTGAAAGATAGTATTTTGGTAGACAAATTCATCTATTCCAGGCCTGCTTCAGACGAAATTATTGAATCGTTGGCTTCTGAGTGTGATTTTGTGGTCACAGCTATTGCTGATTGAGGGTCCTGTACTTCGTGCTGTATGCACGATGCAATGACTTTAGAAGGCAAAGGGATACCGACCGTTGTGCTTTGTACTAATCCCTTTTTGAATTCAGCTGCGGTGCATGCCCGTACTTTTGGTAGAGAAGGTTTTAGACCGGTTGGAATCCCACATCCTCTTGGGGGGTTGACGCCGGAGGTTGTCACTGAACGTGCGGCTTCGATAGTGGAGGAAATAATTATCGCGCTAACTCAAGAAATTTAGACCCGTTACCCATACGAATAGCTCCTAGCAGGGTTATGAGAGGTGAGTGGTATGCCTACCGTTGGATCAGGGAAATACACTTATGAATTAGTGGAAGGGTGGGGTGAAATTCCCAGAGGGTGGACCTTGGGCCAAACTGCCATAGTTACGGATTCTCAAGACAGGGTTTACCTTTTTAATCGAGGGGATCACCCATTAATTGTACTTGATTCAGATGGTAGATTTCTCAATAGTTGGGGTGAAGGGCAGTTGNCTGATGCACATGGCATGTTTATAGATGAAGAAGAAAATCTTTATATGCCTGTGAAAAATAGCCACGTAGTCCTTAAATATAGTTTAGACGGNCAGCTGTTGATGACGTTGGGAGACTGGGACCAGCCATCAGACACAGGCTGGTCAGGTGAGACTACTGAGATCGTTGCACAAGCTGCTGGACCGTTTCATCGTCCAACAGATGTTGCCCAATCTGATAGTGGTGATTTATATATTTCAGACGGATATGGAAACGCCCGAATCCACAAATTTTCTAGTGACGGTAAANTACTGTTTTCCTGGGGTTCGCCGGGAAAAACCGCGCNCGGTGCATTTCATGTTCCACATGGGGTTTGGGTGCATAAAGATGGCCGAATAATTGTAGCCGACAGAGAAAATGATCGTATCCAAGTTTTTAATTCTGAGGGAGATTTCTTGACCCAATGGACGGGATTCTCTCGTCCATGTGATATCTACATCGATCAGGATGATGCCGTATTTATCCCAGAACTNGATGCGTTCATAAGTATCACTGATCTTGATGGGAATATNCTTGCACGNTGGTCAGGGCCGACTGATGCGGGCGCTCATGCTATCTGGTTGGACTCACGAGGAGATATTTACATTAATCAGAATTTAGAAGGTCAACGATTGTTGAAATATCGGAGAATCNGTTCTTANGGCCNGGCTTCTAACNTTTGGACAAGGAAGAANTCAGTCTAGAACNNCATTAAACATNACGAATGCCTNGTATAGNGGTGATATATGCCGTTTGGTGGTAACGATTGGTTAGACCTGGTAAGAGAACCTACCCTCGAGCCAGATATACCGATTTGCGACCCGCACCACCATTTCTGGGATTTTCGATCCCAGAGTGTNCCTTACCATACCTATTTGCTACACGATTTAATCNGNGATATTNGTAGCGGTCACAACATAGTTTCCACAGTCTTTGTTGAGGCCCGTTCTATGTATAGATCAAGAGGGCCGGATNACTTGAAATCNGTGGGCGAAGTAGAGTTCGTTCAAGGGTTAGCNGCGGCTAGTGCCAGTGGTTTNTATGGACCGAGTAAAGCTGCNGCTGCTATTGTTGGNCATGCNGATTTGAAACTNGGNACNNANGTAGAAGAGGTTNTAAANCAGCTTAAATCGGCTAGTCCTAATCGGTTTCGTGGCATACGCCATAATGTCACGTGGAGCCCGGCCCCAGAAATTGAAAACAGAGAGATTCAGGGCTTATTAGGTGATACTACTTTCCGGTCAGGTGCTAGGGTTTTAGAGAAATTGGGTCTGACATTTGATACCATGTTGTTCTTCCCACAACTTTTAGAATTAGCCGATTTTGCTAAAGCNATTCCNGATTTAAANATTATTTTGAATCATGCTGGTGGAGTAAANAGGGTAGGTTTTTACGCNGGAAAGGAAGANGANATAATCCGTACATGGNAAAAAGGAATATCNGAGGTATCGTCATGTCCCAATGTATATTTGAAACTAGGCGGATTGGGAATGCCGCGTTGGGGTTTTGGATGGTACAAACGGGATCTTCCGGTTAGTTCAGACGAATTGGCATCCTCAATAGCGCCTTTTATGAATTACTGTATAGAACAGTTTGGTCCCGACCGTTGCATGTTTGAAAGTAATTTTCCACCAGATAAAGTTTCATATTCCTATAATATTATGTATAACGCCTTTAAAAAGTTGTCTAAGGATTATTCAGTGGTAGAAAGGTCTTCAATGTTCCATGATACGGCAACCAAAGTTTATAAGATTGAGGTTTAAGTTATGGCTAAGAATTTTACAATCATTGTCGGCACGGTGGGCCAAGGGATCATGAGGAGTGAAGATGCTGGTGAGAACTGGCAGAGAGCTGGGATCAACTCGGGGTTACATTCCGATGCCTTGGTGAGGACGGTCGTAAACCATCCTCAAAATCCCCATAAGGTTTTCGCAGGAACTGAAAAAGGTTTGTACAAAAGTAGTAATGCTGGGAAAGATTGGGAATTAGTAGATTCGATTCTTACAAACAATTGTGTGTGGTCTTTGGCTATTGATAAGTCGGATCCGGGTACCATGTATGCAGGTACTGGAACTCCAGATCCCTCTAGCATATTTCGATCTTCAGATGGAGGGAAAACTTGGGAAGAACGTCCAGTTGAGGTCGCTAAAGAATGTCCAGCGGTGGGCGTACCCAGGGTTACCGGTATCGCCATAGATCCGGATAATCGACAGGATATTTGGGTTGGATTCGAAGTGGACGGAGTACGCCGAAGTACCAACGGTGGTGATACATGGGAAAAAGTCGCGACGTCGATTCCTAACTTAGACGTTCATAATGTAGCGGTTTCCAGTGGCCCACCTAAGACTGTGGTGGTAGTAGTCAATAATGATGTTTACACCAGTGAAGATGGTGGAGAGGAGTGGAAGGCGGTAGGAATCAAAAATGTTTTCCCAATGACCTATCCTCGGGGAATATTGGTCAAGCCCGACGATCCTAAGACGATATTTCTAACTATAGGAGATACCACGCCCGGTAGCACAGGGGCTATTATGAGATCGACTGATACTGGGAAAACGTGGTCTTCACTCCCACTACCGGTTCAACCTAATACGGCCATGTGGGTGGTAAACACTCAGCCCTTCGATTCCCAATTAATGTTTGCTGGTAGTCGGTATGGTTATCTATACCGCAGTGATGACGGTGGAGACTCATGGGGCAAAGTTTGGAGAGAATTTAGCGAGATTTCTTCTGTTACCTGGATACCTGAATAGGATTCGGATTGCTACCTGACGCAGACATCTATGACACCGCTATACATATCGGGGAGGTAGCTTTTTGCCAGCGGATATCATCATAAGTGCAGTTTTAATAGCCATATTCATC
>PAMF01000051.1 GCA_002707185.1 Chloroflexota bacterium
ACGCAGATATTCACCCATGGCCATGAAGCCGCCAGTCTCAATACGCCATTGAAGGTCGGCGATGATTCCTTTTTGTTCGGCGGTGGTCCCCATCAGAGCAGGTTCGGGGTAGGCCGCCTCCAGATACTGCCAGATACCTGCGGTAGTGGTCAGGTGGGTGCCATTGTCTAGCTCGAGTACGGGAACCGTGCAGTAGGTATTGATTGCGCGAAAGGCATCGCCCATCTGTTCTGCGTTGCGAAGATCAACTTCGATGTGTTCGACTGGTATGCCTTTTTCAGCGATAAAAATACGTGCGCGGCGCGGGGAGGGTGCTGTTTTGCAATCATAAAACTTCATTAGTTAATGTGCCTTTCTTGGAGTGCGGTATATGGTGTCTAGTCTACAGGGTGGGATCAGACTGTTGGCAGGCAGATCTCGATCAAAGATTGCGCTGCGCCATCAACATATAGTTAATAGATTCGCTACCCACCAATCGAAGATTGCGTGTCAGAGGGTTCATTTGTACGCCGGTTCTGGCGATGACGTTGCTGTGATGGAGAGTGAGGGTATGCCCTAGTTCATCAGGCATGACCAGTTTGTGGTAGTGATGAGTGCCTTGGGGCATCCATCTAAGGACATATTCTGCACCGACTATTGCAACCAGCCATGCGAGGGGCGTTCGATTAATGGTTGCAACAAAATGCACCCCGCCGGGTCGGACCAATTGACAAGCGTGGCTCATGAACAATCTCCAATCTGAGACATGTTCGATTACCTCCATATTGAGTACAACGTCAAACTGAGTACTCTCTTTTAGGTAATCCGAGGCCAAGCGACATTCATAAGTGACGTGAAAGGGTTTTTCTGCAACATGTGCACGCGCGATGTCGATGTTACGGACAACGGGATCCATACCCGTCACCCTGGCACCACGACTTGCCATGGCCTCGGACAGCAACCCTCCACCGCATCCAAGGTCAAGAACGGTGAGACCGGTCAGCGGTCTAGCTGTTGTCCCGCTAGAAAAGCGATAAATTCGGAGTTGCTCGGTGATCCATTTGATGCGCAATTGGTTAAGTCTATGCAATGGCCAGAAGGGACCATTCGGATTCCACCAGTTATCGGCCAGGCGTGCAAAATGTTCTGTTTGAGAATGATCAATAGTAGTTTGCACAGTGTCAGGAGCTTAAGTCGTCGGGTGAGGCGCTCGATATCAGCTGATAACATCAGGACCCCGCTACTTTTGGTCAGTAGCGGGGTCCACAAGATACGCAGAGCAGGAGGAGGCGCTCAGCGCATCAAGTTATGTCAATCAACGGGTCAGGGTTGATCATCAGATAGATGAACTTTACTTATCTGTTGTGAAGGCCATGTCGATGGCAAAGTAACGAATGGAGCATTCCAGAAATAGGAAGGTAATTTGATTTCGTGTTTGGTTATAACTGACGCTGCGAGCAGATCAACCTGATGGGCTGCTGCGGCCACGTGATCATGCGCTGGCAATTTTTCCGGACCATTTAATCGCTGCAGCGGCAAGGGTATAAGCATCTTCCGGGGTAGTGGTGATTGTATGGAGCAACGGCCATGTTTCTCGGGGTAGGGTGGTTATAGAGAATTGATTATCTGAAAAATTCTTCATAGGTTCACTGTTAGCAGAGGTGTTACATTAATTAATGAAACACACGACGGGTGAGCGGCAGGTTCAGCGAATATCAATAAAATGTGAGGCAGTTGAATGGATTCTCACTCTCAACTGGAAGATTGTCGGAACTGTTTCCAAGCGGCTAGCGCTTGGGCTCGACCTGCTTTTGGCTCGACTATAGGTTTTGGATAGTGCGCGCCTAATCGGATGCCGGCCTCGGCAAGCACCAAAGGGGGCGCGGTCCAGGGCGCATGTATCCAGCGGTTGGGTAAGTGTTGTAGCTCGGGACACCAACGACGGACATAGTGACCCTGGGTGTCAAACCTTTGTCCCTGAATAACAGGATTAAATATNCGAAAGTAAGGCGCGGCATCTGTTCCGCAGCCTGCCACCCATTGCCAGCCCGCAGCGTTGCTANCCAGATTGGCATCNACCAGGGTATCCCAGAACCAGCGCTCTCCAAGTACCCAGGGGATCATCATGTGTTTCACTAGGGCTGAAGCGGTAATCATGCGGATTCGGTTGTGCATCCAGCCTGTGGACCAGAGTTCCCGCATTCCGGCATCCACAAGCGGTATGCCCGTTTTCCCGTTTTCCCAGGCACGTCGCAAACGTGAATTGTCCACCCAAGGGAAATCAGAAAAGTCCTNCCGCATGGGTGTACGAGGTAATGTTGGTCGGTGGAAGAGAAGGTGCTGTGCGAATTCACGCCATCCTATTTCCCGTAAAAATGCGGATTCGCCGGGACCATCTAGTAAACCCGCGTGCCAGACTGTCGCTGGACTAATTTCTCCCAAGTGTAGATGAGGAGATAGGCGTGACGTCCCCATGACTCCCGGAAGGTCGCGGTGATCAGCATAGTTCGAAACGGAGTNNGCAAGAAACTCGGTTAGGCGCTTCTTTGCTCCTTTTTCTCCAGGTTGCCAGCAGTTCGAGAAATCGCTCGCCCAGTTAGGTGATTTTGGAAGTAGGCCCCAGTCATGAATTTTTTCACTAGTTGCACTCGAGAAGATAAGGCCATTGGGAGCCGGGGTTGGCTTCGCTGGTGGTTCAGCCTTTAAACAAGCCCGATAAAATGGAGTGAAAATACTGAACGGAGTGTCGGCCTTGCTCTTTATCTGGNAGGGATCAAACAGTAGGTACCCAGGGTAACTATTAAAAAAAGCACCTTGAGANGCTAGCTTAAGGGCAAGTTGTGCTTCCAGATTCCTCTCAAACGGTTCGTATTGACGAGAGCAGTAGACCCCTGCAGCACCTGTTTCTTTAATTAAACGGGCGATNTCATCGATTGTCTTCCCTCGGCGCAGAATTAGATCGCCACCGCGTTCTTGTAATGCAGATTTCAGCGNTTGCAGGCTGTGATGGAGCCACCAGCGACTGGCACCCCCAGGAATCCACTCCCCCGGCGTTTCATCGTCAAGAATAAATAATGGGAGAATCGGGTGTCCGGACGCGTGTGCTGCATTTAAAGCAGCATGATCATCCAATCGAAGGTCACGACGATACCAGAGTAATACAGGGGCGTTGTTATCGCTCATCGTTAGATTCTTTGGTTTTTAAATGCTAGATGTCACCAGGGGATACGGGTTCCGTCATAGGCGAAAAACTCCCCTGAGTCGATGGGTTTGCTGTTGCTAAGGATTTTCAGGAGACACATTGCCGCGTCCTCAGGACGGTGCAGTTGCGCTGGATTAATTCGCTCTCGAAAAGGTTCAGAAAGTGCTGTCTTCACNGTNCCGGGGTGTAGGCTCACACAGATGAAATCAGGATTTTTTCGACGAAACTCTATCGCTATACCCCGTGTGAACATGTTTTGTGCCGCCTTGCTGGCCCGGTANCCGTACCAACCGCCTAGATGNTTGTCTCCGATACTCCCTACTCGAGCCGAAAGATTACCGATTAAGACGCGGTCTTTTGGTGCGAGTAATTTTTTGAAGTGTTTTANGATCAATAGAGGCCCGAACGCATTGACTTGGAAATAGCGTTGCAGTGTGTCCGAAGACACGTCTTCTATTTTTTTTTCAGGNCNNAGTATCCCGTCTTGAAGAATGCCTGCACAGTTGATGAGCAGTCTTATTTGAGATGTTAGATGGGCGGCAAGGTCGGCTGCGGTTGCAATGGTTTTTTCATGTGNAACGTCGAGACCAATGATTGTTANCTTNNTCGGATTTTGTTCGAAGAGCGACTGGAGTTCNCTGGCGTTATTTGGNTTTCTGCAGGTAGCAAGGACATGTCTGATCGTGCTGTCTTCCACTAATTGCCGCGTGATAGCAAGACCGATACCACGACTGGCACCCTGAATCATGGCGTTAAATGGCTCAGTAAATCCCGGCCATGACAATTCTGTTTNGTTGGATCGCGCCTCCATTTAGGAGAAACATGGCGGCATAGGGGTGAAAGAAATGTCAAGATCTATTTGTCAGATGGCNGTCGAGTGGAGGATCACATGATNTTCACNCGAGNNGGTTAGTTTGATNACNCTGGGNTGTGTCGAGGAGTTCTGAATGAACTGGATNGATTGGGTATTACCGCTTGTAGCCAATATTTTTATCGCTCTTGTGGGGTGGTTAGTGAGTCTCCGGCGGATCGATGTGGGTGTCGTCGACATCATCTTCCCACTGTTCTTCGTAGCAGGATTTCTGATCGTAAGCATCAGACATTTTCATGATGATCTCGCCGTATTGATAGCTGCTGGTCTATTGTTGGCATGGAGCGCTAGGTTGTCTGTCCATCTTTTTATGCGCAATTTAAGCCGGCCAGAGGATCGGCGTTATCGCGAAATTCGCTCTAAATATCAGGGTTTCTTCTGGAAAAGTCTTTTCGTTATCTTTGGTTTTCAGGCGTTGGCGGCTTGGGTTGTTTCAGCGCCTCTTCTTTTGGTGGCCTCTGGTCAGTCAGACATGCATTGGATGCATTGGTTTGCGGCCTTTGTTATAGCTGGCGGGATTTTTGTTGAGGGGATAGCAGACTGGCAGCTATCGCGATTTAATTTGCACAACAAAGCGGATAACGGAGTGTTTGATCAGGGGTTGTGGCGTTATTCTCGTCACCCTAACTACTTTGGCGAGTTATGTGTTTGGTTGGGCTTTTACTGTTATGCGTTGCCGTCAGGGGGTGCATGGACCATTTTCTCTCCTTTGTTAATGTTTTTTTTCTTACTCAGATTTACAGGGGTTTTGAGGATGGAGAAGGGTATGGTCCAGCGCCGACCGGCCTACGCCGACTATAGGGCACGTACCAGCGCTTTGTTTCCCAGTATTCCTCGACCTAAAAATGGCGTATCGAGTTCTGCTAAGGGGTCGGGAGCACGTTGATGGTATCTAACTGACCAGCTTGGTGAGCATGTAAACTCGCGGCTCCCGCTTTTCCGGGATTTTTGGTGCAGAGATGGTTATTGTTCCGGTAACGACGAAAAATAGTTGCCGAATACCCCTCAAACGCAGCGCATATAAGTCTTCACATGAACATCACGATACTTTTGGGACACTGATTTTCCAATCCAATGGAGAGGATACATGCCTAACGCGCAAACTAGTGGTTGCTTGTTGTTGGTGGAAGATCATCAAGATATTGCCGAGCTTGTATTCGAATACATGGAGCAAAAGGGGTACGAATTAGATTATGCACCTGATGGTGAGATCGGTCTCAACTTGGCATCGGAGAACGACTACGATGCAGTAATTCTTGACTTGATGCTGCCTCGTCGAGACGGTCTCGAGGTGTGTCGAAAATTACGAGAAGACGCCAGAAAATCCACACCAGTGCTTATGTTAACTGCCCGTGACACGCTGGAAGATAAATTAATTGGGTTGGAAACGGGTGCCGATGATTACCTCGTAAAGCCATTCGACATTCAGGAACTTGAGGCCCGTGTTCGAGCCTTGGTCCGGCGAAATCGAGGCGAGGTGACTCGGGAATTGTTACAGGTCGGTGACTTGACTTTTGATACCCATTCGCTACTCGTCGAACGAGCTGGNAAGCAGATACATACTTCTCCAATTGGGTTACGTATNTTGGGTATATTGATGCGCGCATCGCCGCGTGTGGTGAGTCGGGTAGAGNTGGAACGCGANATATGGGGTGAGGACCTNCCTGATAGCGATACTCTGCGTAGTCANATGTACAACCTACGTAAGGTCATAGATCGGCCTTTTGATAACGCGTTATTGCACACGCTGACTAACACGGGTTATCGACTCTATGACGGTGCCGGGTCTACATAAGAGCGGTATCGCCCGCCGATGGGGCNGNGCCATTGCTGTTCAGGCTGCGTTAGTTGCTGTATCGGCCCTGCTCGGAGTTTGGGTGGCCAGTTGGGTCATTCAAGAGGTGTTGGTTAAGGAGGCTTTGCGGACAGAAGCGGAACACTTCTGGCAGCGCCGGGCGGTAACGCCAGATTTCCCTCCGCCGAACACGCGCAACCTGATGGGTTACTTAAATTTGCCGTTACCACTGGGTTTTTTGGATTTAAACAACACAGCCAGTCAAGATTTCCCTGATACACCGATCGATTATTCGATCGCTTATGTGTCGGAGAAAAACGGTGAAAGATTAGTGCTGGTATTCGATGGTGAACAGGTGCGCGAGTTGACGTTTTTCTTTGGGCTGGCGCCCTTGGCTGTTGTCTTGATCCTGATTTACGCCACTGCGTTTGTTGGTTATCGATTCTACCGTCGATCGGTNTCACCTGTAATTGATCTTGCTCGAAAGGTTGAAAGACTCGAATTGACTTCGCCGAGCACAGCGGATTTTCAGACAACGGATCTCCCGGTAGATGTTGACAGTGAAATTGTCACATTGACAGAAGCATTGAAGCGATTGATTGAACGGACTGANGATTTTATTACGCGCGAGCGAGCTTTTACTCGAGATGCAAGCCATGAGCTACGTTCTCCATTAACGGTGATTCGAATAGCAAGCGACTTATTGTTGAATGAAGAAAAACTCGANGAAGCGAAAAGAAATACTTTACTTCGAATTAAACGTGCTGCGCAGGATATGGAAAAGTTAGTGGAAGCATTTCTGTTGTTGGCTCGTGAGTCGGGTCAAGGATTGCCATTGGAGGCGATTGCTGTCTCCGATGTGCTTGTTGCGGAAGTCGAAAAAAATCGAGCAATGATCGACGACAAGCCAATTGACTTGCAATTGGACGTAGAGCAGAAGATTGAGGTTATGGCGCCGCGTCAGGTATTGGCGATTTTATTTTCAAATCTTATTCGAAACGCCATGTCGTATACCGACAAGGGTTACGTTAGGGTTCGGACAACAAACACGCGTGTGATTATTGAAGACACGGGCATNGGAATGGAAGGTCTCGAAAGCGGTGAATTATTCAANCCGTTTGTTCGAGGGGATCACAAACGACGTGGCGGTCACGGTGTTGGCCTAACCATCGTGCAAAAACTGTCCGATCGCTTTGGTTGGCCGGTAAAGATCACTAGCGAACTTGATGTGGGTACACGGTTCGAAATNGATCTGGCTGCATCTATAGATGTGTCGATGGTAAAGAGGGATGCGTCGTAGGTGAATTTATTGGTTCTGGTGATGTTGGTATGAGAATTGTGTGCTTCCTGCGACGCGCTGGCTACTGGCTGGTGAACGATGAGCGTTTCATGAANGATTNACCGTCTGAGCGAAAAGAGGATCTCGCCTGGGGGAGGGTGATTCCCTTTGTAGCGATACATNTNGCCTGTTTGGGTGTATTTTTTGTTGAATTTAATAAATGGGCAGGGATCTTGTGTGGCTTTCTTTACCTGTCGCGCATGTTTTTTATTACGGCGTTTTATCACCGATTTTTTTCACACCGGGCATTTGAGGCATCCCCTACCATGATCGGTTTGATGGCGCTTCTTGGATGCACGGCGGGGCAGCGCGGGCCATTATGGTGGGCCAGTCATCACCGACAACATCATATCCATTCGGACACACCGAAAGATCCCCACTCTCCCAGTCAGCGGGGGTTTATTTTCAGTCACACCCTCTGGTTCCTTACAAACGATTCTTTTCGCACGCGCTGGGCACAGATCGGAGATTGGAGGAAGTATGAATTCCTTATGCTGATCGAACGTTATGACTGGGTGCCTTTCGCCTTACTTGGAATAGTCTGTTACATCGTGGGTGAGGCTTGCGTTGGATTGGTGCCGGGCGTGAGTGGTGTGCAGTTCTTTATCTGGGGCTTCTGCGTTTCAACAGTGTTGCTTTACCATGCCACTTACACGGTGAATTCTATGGCGCACCTTTTTGGCACTCGGCGCTTTGAGACGCGTGATAACAGTCGTAACAATCCATTGCTGGCATTAATTACCCTTGGTGAAGGTTGGCACAACAACCATCATCGTTATCCAGGGTCAGCGCGGCAAGGGTTTTACGGCTGGGAACTTGACCTCGCCTATATGGGAATTCTTTTGATGGATTGGTTGGGGGTCATTCGAGACGTCAAAACGGTTCCGACCAGCATCTTATTGGCTGGAAGAAAACGGCAATGAGAATCGCTGTGGTGGGGGCGGGGATTGCGGGGCTGGTGGCGAGTCACGTGTTGTCTCGCCGACATCAGGTGACGTTGTTCGAGGCGGAGGCAACTGCTGGAGGACATGCCAATACAGTGGCGATTAACGACAACGGGCGTCAACGGCCTATCGACACTGGGTTCATCGTTTTTAATCGGGAAAATTATCCGCTGCTGACGCGATTTTTCGAATACCTGAATGTACCTAGCAGCCAGTCTGATATGAGTTTCAGTGTGAGCTGTGACAAGAGCGGTCTTGAGTACAGCGCAACCAGTATGAATGCGTTTTTTTCACAACGTGAGAATCTAATACGCCCCACGCACTGGAAGTTGTTAGCCGATATCCTTCGTTTTAATCTTCGAGCGGAACACTGGCTCCGTGAGCGGGACGATGGGCAATTGACGGTGGCGCAGTTTCTTCGCGAGTGCCCGTTAGGGAAATCTTTCGCAGAGCACTATTTCTTCCCGCTAGGTTCTTCCCTGTGGTCCTGTCAGCCCCANCAGTTTGAACAGTTTCCAATAAAGTTTGTGATTGAGTTTCTGAAAAATCACGCGATGTTACAGGTGCGTCATAGGCCGCAATGGTTAACGGTGGCGGGCGGGTCGCGTTGCTACGTNAATACGGTGATTTNNCAATTGCCATCGGGATCGGTACNGCTTCAAAAGANGGTGGATCGAGTAGTNCCNACAAAGGATGGGGTAGATGTTTTCTGGAATGGNTCAAACAGCGCTGAATTTGACGAAGTCGTGTTGGCTACTCATGCGGATACTAGCCTGAATTTGGTTGACAATGCGGATGAAGAAGAAAAAGAAGCGCTTGGGTCTTTTCCTTATCAAGACAATCAGATCTGTTTACACACAGATACTCAAGTCTTACCAAAAAATCGCAGCGCGTGGGCGAGTTGGAATTATCGTATTTCGGACGACGTGACGAAGGCCGCAAACATTACGTATAACATGAATATGTTGCAGGGCATTGAAAGTGACAAAACATTTTGCGTATCTCTGAATCAGTTGGACGCGCTTGATCCAGAAAAAGTAATTTATCGCACGACTTATCGGCATCCGGTATTTCAGCCGGGGCGAGATCAGATTCAGTCACAACATTCGAGATTTTTGCGACGGCGCGGTGTGTCCTATTGTGGTGCCTATTGGGGTTACGGTTTTCACGAAGACGGTGTGCGCAGCGCGCTATCGGTGTGCCAGGCCTTTGATATGGATCCCGCGTTTTGAAAAGTTGCCTTTACCAAGGTCGAGTCCGTCACCAACGCATGGTGCCCAAGAATCGTGGTTTTCAATACTCAGTATTTATGTTGTGTATTGAGCTTAGTGAATTGCCAGATCTTTTTAAGCCGTTCATTTGTTGGTCCGCGCGATGGCCCGCGCTCGCATGGTTTCGAAGGAAGGATCATATGGGAGATGCTGCGCGACCGTTGTCGGACAGTATCAGAGACTTGGTTGAGAGACGGACGGGGGAGAGACCGTTAGGTCCGATTCGTTTGCTTACACATCTTCGTTACCTTGGCTATTGTATGAATCCGGTCAGTTTTTATTATTGTTTCGACTGCCAAGGTGAACGTGTGACCCATGTCGTGGCAGAAGTTAATAACACGCCTTGGGGTGAGCAGTATTGTTACGTGCTGTCCTATCCTGCCGGTCAGCAGGGCCTAGCGCATTTGTTTCAATTTGAGAAAGCGTTTCATGTTTCCCCATTTATGTCGATGAAACAACATTATGAGTGGGCTCTGTCAGCACCCCGAGAAGTGCTGGAGATTCAGATGTCGAGCCTTGAAGAGGCGGAACGGGTTTTCAGTGCAGATTTGTCGCTCCAGAGAGTACCTATCAATCATTGGACTCTCGCAAAGGTTTTGGTTAGCTATCCATTAATGACAGTTAAGGTGTTGTTGGCTATTTACTGGGAAGCATTGCGGCTGTGGATGGTGGGTGTGCGTTTCTATAACCATCCAGAAAAGCTACAGCAAAACGAAAGAGGCTAATCGATATGATCGCTAAAACAAGATCGCTGCCCGGCATTGCGAAAAACCACAGAAAGAAACAGCCTTGGGTAGACGCAGTTTGTCGTAGTGCGGTGCTGCAACGCTTGTCAGGCATGACGGGTTCGTTTCGTTTAGTGGATGCGTGGGGCGAAACGATGGTTGGTTGCCGTGGTAATGGTGATGATGTGTTGACAGTTCGGATTATCAAGTCCAATTTCTATCGCAAAGTTCTGTTACAAGGCGCGCTTGGTGCTGCACGTTCCTGGATGGACGGTGAATGGACATGTAATGACCTCACGAAGTTGTTTCAAATCTTTCTGAAAGATATACAGATTATCGATGGATTGGATAGCGGCGTGTCGCGGCTGGCTGCTTTCTTGGCAAGACAGTCTCATGTGGCTAGAGCGAATACACGTATTGGTAGTCGCCGCAATATTCACGCGCACTACGATCTTGGNAATGANTTCTTTGCGTTATTTCTTGATCAAACCATGACGTATTCCAGNGNNATTTTTGAGTCTAAATNCGATTCCTTGGAGGNNGCCTCACTCNCAAAACTAGATCGACTTTGCAGAAAACTGAATTTGAATAAAGATAACCACATCCTNGAAATTGGCTGTGGTTGGGGNAGTTTTGCCATACACGCAGCCAGAACCTATGGTTGCCGGGTGACAGCAGTCACCATTTCTGAAGAGCAGTATCAGTTTGCTCAGAAACGAGTTAATGAAGCGAAACTCGATCAACAGGTCGAAATTCTTCTGTGCGACTATCGCGACCTTTCGGGCGAGTATGACAAGATTGTCTCGATCGAAATGATCGAAGCAGTAGGGCATGCAAATCTGCCCGAATTCTTCTCTGTGTGTCGTCGATTGATGAAAGCCGATGGCTGTTTAGCGCTTCAAGCAATTACCATGCCAGACCGGCGTTACAGACAGTATTTGAATAACTGTGATTTCATTCAGCGCTATATTTTTCCTGGAAGTTGTGTTCCATCGTTAGGTGCGTTGGTTGATGCCAGTTCGGCCAGGACTGATCTTAGAATTTGTCATGTCGAAGATATTGGCCTGCACTATGCCGAAACTTTACGTCGCTGGAGGAGTGAATTTGACCGATGTAGAGGTTCGGTGCGGGCGTTGGGGTACGAAGAATCGTTTATTCGTCTATGGCATTACTACCTGTGCTACTGCGAAGCGGGTTTTGATGAAGGTTATCTTGGTGATCTCCAGTTAATCATGGCGGGGCCGAACTGGCACGATCAAGTCACTGTCGATGAACTGCCGCGAGTTACTCCCATATGAAGGTAACGGTGATCAATGTGGTTGCATTTAAGGTTGCGTGGCTACTGACAGTGTGTGCCGCTGCCGCTGGCCATGGGTTGATTGGGCCGCTGGCTGTCACCTTTTGGGTCAGTTGCTTTCTCTACTGGCAACAGGGTTTGAAAAACAATCTTTTATTTATCGCTTTGGCATTTTCCGTGGGATATTTAGTTGATATGACTTTGTTGGCGTTCGGCGCAATTGTGTTTCCATTTGCACCTTCTGAGATATTACCGCCGCTCTGGATGGCATTTCTTTGGATAAATCTGGCAGTTTCACTGCGGTATGCACTCGCGTTTCTCCGGCAACGCTATGTGTTGGCAGTTTTTATCGGAGCCGTGGGTGGGCCGCTAGCCTATCTTTCGGGTGAGGCTATTGGTGCCGTGGCGGGGAGCAATATTTCATTTGTCGCAGTGATCTGGGCGTTGGCGACTCCAAGTCTTCTCATATTGGAAAGAGCGACTCGCCGCGCCGTTAAAGTCGATGTCGTCAATGCGCTGCATCTTGCTGGTAAACGCGATGTTAGTTTGGATGCGGGGCACTGATTACATGGCATTGATGACTCAGGCGGCATTGGCAGCAGCAGAAGCGGGCTGGCTGCCGGATTCTTGGTTGAGATGGGGAGTGCGTCGACTATGCCGCGAACGACTTGGTGACCTTGTGGTGCCGGCAAGGGAAGGTCAGGAAATCCAAGTGAGGAAGTTTGTCGCGGAGATGGATTCAGCGCCGATCGCGCTCGTTCCAGAGCGTGCCAATAGTCAGCATTATGAAGTACCCGCTCTATTTTTTAACAATGTCCTTGGTCCACAACAAAAATACAGCTGTTGCTATTGGGAAAAAGGCGTTACAGATCTGGGGCAGGCAGAGCGACGGGCGCTTGAGATCACTTGTGAACGGGCCCGTCTCGAAAATGGGATGTCGATATTAGAGTTGGGTTGTGGCTGGGGATCACTCACACTTTGGTTGGCAAAACAATATCCAGAAAGTCAGATTACCGCAGTTTCAAACTCAAGTTCGCAGCGTGATTACATCACCGCCGAGGCGATCAGGCGGAAGCTCAACAATATTGATGTAATTACTGCCGATATCAACACATTTATGCCGGAATCGATATTTGATCGAGTGATCTCGATTGAGATGTTTGAACATCTTCGAAACCACCGTCAGATGTTTCGCCGCATTAAATCCTGGTTGACGCCCAACGGCTTGTTCTTTATGCATATTTTTACCCACCACCGTCAGCCATATTTTTTCGAGGATCGCGGTGCTGATGACTGGATGAGTCGTCACTTCTTTAGTGGGGGGATGATGCCGTGCCATGATCTGCCCCTTTCTTTTCAGGATGATCTCAAAATGGTTAAACGTTGGTGGTGGTCCGGTATCCACTACCAGAAAACGTCGGAGGCATGGTTAAAGAATCTGGACAACAGGAAAACGACGATTATGCCTATTCTCGAGAAAACTTATGGGGGATCTGCAGCCCACGTTTGGTGCCAGCGATGGCGACTTTTTTTTATAGCGTGTGCTGAATTATTTGGACTCGAACGCGGCGATGTGTGGGGTGTCAGTCATTATCTATTTGAGAAAAGTCCTGATTAGCTGTGGCAAGGGAGCGAATGCGATGCGTGTGTCGTTACATAATAGTTATGTTCACAGACGACTGTTGCCGGGGGCAATCGTCCTGTTCTATATGTTGTCCGCTATGATCACGTTTTATTCACCTTCGTCGGTTGCGTTACCAATGTTGCGTACGGTGG
>PAMF01000052.1 GCA_002707185.1 Chloroflexota bacterium
AGACCGCCCAGGGTTCTTAGAAGGGTACAAGTCTCTCAAAGAAGCAATAACTCCATGGGGAAACTAGAATCTATATTGTAATTAGCCTGTTAATTTACGGGTAATGTACAGCATGATGCCGCAGTTGATTAAGAAGCTGGATGTTTAGCAAGACGTTAATAACTCGTCTTGCTAAACATCCAGTTCACTCCGCTATTGGATATTAGTTTTAAGAAATTACCGCTATACCATCGATCTCAATCAATAAATTAGGCCCATCAAGACCTGCCACTTCAACTCTCGTGCTAGCGGGAAGATCATCCCCAAAAAATTCCATCCTAACTTTCTGCGTCTCGGCCTTTGCCTCAGGAGATAGGTCGGTTACATAGCTGGTAATCTTAACTATGTCTGAAAGAGAGCCTCCTTCAGACTCCATTATTTTCTTCATGCGCTCCAAGATTACTTTCGTTTGCTCTCCCATTGTTCCATTTTCGGCAGGGGTCATTTTAGCGGTTGCCCCTGCAAGAAAAAGTAAATTCCCAGCCCTCACAGCATGAAAATGGGGCGATCCAGTCCTTGGTATCCCTTCATAGTTTTTACGAGCAATATCCATATTTATCCTCCCGTATCAATAGAACCTCTATATTCCGGCCCGCCAGCAGCAACGTATCCATTACTTTCCCCAGACTGGCTTTGACTTACCCAAAACGAATAAATCTCTCCATTTACCAAATTCATCTTAAATCTGACTTGTTTGCCCCTTAGTGTGGATATGTCACTGGTTTCCTTCCAACTAACTAATTGCTTAGTTGAGTCAACTGAAATCGGAAAGCAATTATCTTGAATGAATGGGCTAATCGGATTATTTTCGGAATCAAGAATTTCCACTTTAAGTTGACCGGCCGAGGTATCACAGTTCACAAAAAGACTATTTCCGCTAAAACTTACGGCCTTTGTGGTCAATTCACCGCCCGTATTTCCTGCGGTCAGAGGGGCAAAGCCATCCCTCCTTAAAACAGCTAATCCAGTAGCACCTCCCGCATACATAGCGTTCGCTCTGGAGTGCCGTCCCATGGATTCACCTTTAAGATTAGGCGATTCCCCTGACCAAGCCCCGTAATAGAAAAATAATTCGTCTCCGACAACTAGACAAACACCACCTGACGCATGGATATATGCCCTATCCCAAGATCCCTTGGTACGTTCCGATGGGATAAATGCCTCCCGGGATGTCCGATCCCAATGAAATCCATCCCGGCTGAATCCTACTTGTAAATCATTTATTTTGGGAACCCCTCTACGTTGCGCGACCTGATTATCCGGCCCATAAAAAATAGAGAACAACCCTATCATCAAACTTTCATAAGGGGCGGCATTCAGGTCATAAAGCTGTGGATCATCCCCAATATTGCCATCGCGATGATCCAGATGATCTGACCAGGACCACATTACAGGCTCATTAACATCCCAAGTGGCACCTTTTACAAAATTGCTATGTTCTCTATACAAACGGGTCCTTACATTTGAGGAAGTTGGTGAATCCTGTAACTTGTGAGTCCTGATGCTATAGACCCATTTTTCGATAAATGGGTTATAGAAGAAAGTTGAATTGTCTCCCAAAAGGCCAGTCTTCGTTTCGAAATTCCAATGGACTCCATCAGCCGAGGTATAAATTTCTCCACTTTCACTCCCATCAGGCAATCGATAAAACTGGAACATTTTAAAACGCTCATTTGAATTTGGAGTGAAGGAATCAAGCCAGACACACCCTCCATCTCTCAAATATCCTTCCCTCATTGGTAAAACCAAATTACTTCCAGGCACTATATCAAGGTCTGGCCTCTCCCAATGCAGACCGTCATTACTCTCTGCATAGGCTGTGCCACGCATCCAGCCAGCGTGGTACCACATTTTAAATATTCGCTGTCTGTCGTCCCACCAGACTCCATCATTAAAAGGTGACGCGACAGGGCATTCACCGCTATCCAATTCAATCTTGGAGGTAGGTAACAAAATAGGGTTCTTATCACTTTTTTTGGGGCTGTGAAAAACCCTCGACAAAGAAGTTTTCTCGATCAGAAAATCGTCCACGAAGAGTTGACGCCCCACATCTATATTAATAACCCCATTGGAAGGACTAATGTAATTAACTGGAGTAATATTTCTTGATGCATCAAAGTTGAGCTTAGGAGGCCAAATATCCGGTTTTTCTAACCCGTTATACGTCATCATCTGGCCTGATCAATAAATTCATCAGCAACCATTTCCATAGTCTCCAAAGCCTCTTCATGGGACAAATCTCCCCACTGGAACGAAAGCAGGAGAAAATTAGCACCACTATCGGCTATGTATCTGTGAATATATTCGCTGACTTGAATTTTAGAACCCGCCAATACCCTCTCCCTATTAATGGCGGTCTCGAAATCCACTGTCCAGGGTAGAATTCGACTGCCAATCTCACTTTCAATCATTATCCTTGGCCGTCTGGATTTGCCATT
This sequence comes from Chloroflexota bacterium, assembly GCA_002707185.1. The sequence continues at coordinate 2,478 of PAMF01000052.1, forward strand.
AGGCATCGGCTTCCTGTAATTAGTTAAGTGAACCTCATATGACTCTCTAGCCCTCTTAATAGCTGAGTGGCTCCTATCACCAACAAAAATTCTTTTAGACACACCCAGTAAGGGTTCATCAAGGAATTGAGATTCGGTATTCAATACTTTTGCAGCGCTCCGCACCTCAAAATACTTCTCTACTACTTTTGGCAAATCCGATATAGTTCCTTCTGAAATTAAGTTAGATCCTAATTCCCCTGCTTTCACAGGACTCCCGGCCACCCATACGGGTGGATAAGGCTGCTGATAAGGTTTCAGTTCCATCCATAAGTNTTGGAATTGGAAATGTTTCCCAGCATAATTCAGGAATTCGGATGTTAAACCCTGCAAAATTATTTGGAGCGACTCCTCATAAATTGAATTAGATTCTCCAGGGTCCATACCCCACATAAATAATTCATCCCCAACGGGAGCTCCTCTTCCAAATCCAATATCCAATCTTCCCTCTGTCAAATTGTCGAGCATACATATTTCCTCTATAGCCCTTACTGGATGGTGCANGGGTAATACATACACGAGGGGGCAAAGTCTGATTTTCTTTGTCACCGACGCCAAGGCACCTAANTACGTGCTCTGGGAAGGTGCCACCGTCAACGGAGAATGGTGATGNTCGGCTACATGATAGGAATAAAATCCTAGNTCATCAGCTCTCTGAACAAGCGAAATACGATCTGAATACTGCTTACTAAGAGATAATGATGGAAGTTTTTCTACATGATCAAAAATGCCAATCTTCAACTCAAGTACGTCCTTTAATTAAATCCAAACGTAGAAACTCTTCTCGTTACACATACGTTTGAAAAGCATTTCCATAACAATCAACATTTCTCATAGACAAAAACGGACTTTTAATGCACAAGTGGATGAATGTTAATTGCAGAGGTCATGCTAGTAGTGTTCGAGACCAATTACATACCTCTTTCAAATTCGCTATAGCGTTCTAGTAAGAACCAAGTAGTCCAAATCATTTTCCCTCATAGGAAATTGGTCCAATCTACCTCTGGACTAAGCTTAACTATTATGAGTTAGCCTGACCTCGTAAGCTTGTTGACTCTCCCACCGATAAGCCACTCAGCAACAAATATATTACCCTCGTTGTCAGATGCTATTCCATGGGGACTATTAAACTTGCCTGGCACTAGTGTTTCGTGAGGTACGTTTGGCCAGCCTTCATTGAATTTAAATGCGCCTGTGTTTTCTCCTAAATATGCGGCAGGTTCGTCATTAGCATCTAGCAGAGTTACTCGAGAACCTCGTAATTCAGCTACGATTAGATATTCACCCCAGGCCGTAAANCCGCTCGGGCTATGTAACCAGTCGGCTCCTGGGGCAGCACCAAAGTGACGAATATATTGCCCATCGAGGCTATACACTTGAATCTGTCCATTGCTACGATCAGCGACGTAAAGTTCTGAATCCTCCCGACGTGTGTCAATCCAGACACCGTGAGGAGTCGCGAANCCACCTCCATCACCATCAGTGCCATCTATACTTGCTTGCAGATTCCCATCTTTATCATAAAAATGTATCCAGCTACTGCCATATCCGTCAGTNACTATTATTTCACCTTTACCCCCGTTGCGTTCCTCATTAACCGCAACCTCAGTCGGTGAATAGTTACCACCCTCGGCGTACACCTTGATGTCAGGCTTGGATATGCTGGATATCAATGTTCCATTTAAATCAATTTTTACAACTTGACCCGTTAAATTATCTGCCAGCCAAATAAATTCCTCTCCATTTTCTTCAACAAGAGTCATNCCGTGGGCATTCTCCACTGTCGTTTGAGCAGAATCTATTAGAGTGCCATGTTCATCAAAAGTAATGAGAGTATTGTCTCCCTGATGAAATGAAACCACGTTCCCGGTATTACTGACTACGATTCCGTGATGGGCCCACCCATCTCTCGCACTTTGAGTGTCTGGAATATTTCCCCATTTTTCGGTCCAAGCGTAGTTATGGTGATGATTCCCTATCTGCATACTATCTCCCTAGAAAATTAATCCCAATTGCTAAACAGAATTCATAATGTTCTAACAATTTAATAAGTTTATTTATGGGTTCTTCTTAATTTGGTCATTCTCCCACCTATCAGCCATTCAGCTACATAAATGTTGCCATCCTTATCTATCGTCATTCCATGTGGACTATTAAATTTCCCAGGGTGTAAGTCTGATGGTCTCCCCAAGGTAGTTTCTTTTTTTTCTTCGTTGGGCCACCCGGGTCGATTTGGGGCTTCTTCGTCCATAAATAAATACTCTACAAATTGATCATCCCTATCAAGGATTGTTAATTTCGAATCAAGTTCCGCCACTATCATAAAGTCCTGATAGACTGAAAATCCGCTGGGAGTGTTTAGAAACGGTGACCCAAAAGACCGAAGGAATTCTCCATTCAAGTTATAGACCTGGACACGAGAATTCGCCCTATCAGCAACATAGAGCTCTGCAGAGGGTTTCCTCCTGTCAATAATAATCCCATGAGGGCAGTCGAATCTTCCTTCACCTTCAGTTCCGTCAATAGTTTCCATGTAGCTGCCATCTTTGGAAAATCTATGAACCAAGCTCGCACCATAGCCATCAGCTACCCAGACGTCCCCTGTGCCTCCATCGAATATTTCGTCAACAGCCACAGAGGTTGGAGAATATCGGCTTTGCTTATAAGCATCGTGCTCTGGAAACGGCAACTCAAGAAGCTCTTCTCCTCCAAACTTACACTTAAAAACTCTGCCCGACTTCTGATCAGCTCCGGGAGGATATTCATAGGAATGTTCTGACTTGCGTTTGGAACCGTTATCGGCTATCCATAAAACTTCCGTTCCTCCCTCCTTTACGACCGATATACCATGTGCATCGGTAAAATCACCAACCCAGGAGGATTCCAGCTCGCCGTCAAGCGAAAAAACTAATATTCTCGATTCTCCACTATCACACGTTACTATCCGTTGATTTTCAGTAACATCCATCCCCGGGTGTGCCCAACCAGATAGGGACTCTGTTGTTCTTTCTCGGGACGCGTCCCACTCTTCAATCCAGTGATAATTATCCGAATCATTCAAAGTCATGTGTCACCCTGTTAAAGAGACGGGCTGAGCCAATAGTGCCAAACCAGCATTTCAAGTCTCTAACCCGCCCCTAAAAATCCTTTACGGCTGTAGTAAAACCTTAGTGTAACCTTCAACTCTCTGATCAAATTTTTGGTAGGCCTCTGGAGCCTCCTCCAGGCTTACTTCGTGAGAAACCACAAAGCTTGGTGAAGCCTTTCCAGCAATGATGAGATCTCTGAGATAGGCGTTATATTTTTTGACATTGCACTGTCCCGTTCCCAACCTAAGTCCTTTTTCAAATAGCTTTCCAAAATTCAAAAGCAATGCACCTGATTTTGCAGATTCATTTACACCCCCGGGATCTGAAGGTACGTATAATCCCGGTATACCCAATGCGCCAGTCGGTTTAACTACGTCAATCATCTGATTCAAGACTACATTGGGAATTTCTTCCTGCTCACCACCAGCAGCTGAGGAACCTTGTGCTGCAGCCTGGTAACCAACAGCATCGATGCCCTTGTCTACTCCCGTGTCATTTCTTATATCTCTTATCTGTTCAACAGGATTACCGTTGTCAAAGTTTATTGGTATCGCGCCTACACTCTCAGCTTTATCTAAACGTTCTTGAACGTGATCTATACAATAAACTTCTGCTGCACCTCTAATTACAGAGCTGTAAGCAGCCATTAAACCTACAGGGCCCGCACCGAAAACAGCTACGCTCTCACCCGGACTTACATCAGCCAATTCAGCACCATGATATCCAGTTGGAAATATGTCCGCTAAAAGCGCGAAGTCGGCTTCAAATTCGTCACCTTTCGGCAACGTTAAACAGTTGAAGTCAGCGAAAGGAACTTGTAGATACTCTGCCTGTCCCCCGGGCCATGGCCCCATGGCAACATAGCCGTAAGCCCCACCAGCGAATCCAGGATTGACCGTCGTACAAAAACCCGTAAACCCTCGCTGACAGTTTTTGCAAAAGCCGCAAGCTACATTAAAAGGCATTACAACACGATCACCTACAGAGAGGTTTTTTACAGCTGAACCAACTTCTTCTATGACTCCCATATTTTCATGGCCAAAGACTATCCCAGGTTCCGCCGCAGTCCTACCTTCATACATATGAAGATCAGAACCACAAATACAACTCGAAGTTATTTTCACAATGGCATCATTTGGATGCTTAATTGTGGGATCATCAACGTTTTCAACAGCCACTTCAAAAGGCTTTTTATAAACCACTGCTCTCATCTAGAAAGTCCCTCCCATTTTTGCAATTTAATTTTTTGGAGACGGCGCCCATCCTACCTCAATAAGACAAAAACTTCATTTATTTGCTTCCTTAGCTAACAAAACCTCCTGTTGTCCGACCTTTGATAAACATTTGTTAACAATTTCTTCTTCACGTTAAGGTGTTGGATTGGTAAAGTATCTCTCTGATATTTACTTAAGGTGGTAATGAAAACAATGGGTATATTTGAAAAATACTTGTCGATCTGGGTAGCTATCTGCATATTATCCGGCGTTTTGTTGGGATCCTTAGTACCGGACCTGTTCAGTGCAGTAGCAGACTTAGAGTGGGCTCACGTAAACCTCGTGGTCGCGATTTGCATTTGGATAATGGTCTATCCAATGATGACACAAGTAGATTTCTCATCTATCAAAAATGTTGGCCGAAAACCTAAAGGTCTCTTCCTCACCCTAACCATAAACTGGCTTATCAAACCTTTTACAATGGCTACCTTGGGCTGGTTATTTTTCAAGATCATATTTAGTGGCTACGTAAACGCTGAAACCGCAAACGAGTACATAGCAGGAATGATACTGCTTGGAGTTGCCCCTTGTACTGCAATGGTTTTCGTCTGGAGTCAACTAACTAAAGGTGATCCCAACTACACTTTGGTGCAGGTATCTATAAACGACATAATAATGATCTTTGCCTTTGCTCCCATTACCGGTCTTTTATTGGGTGTAGCCAACATAGAAATCCCCTGGAACACTCTCTTATTATCAGTCGGTCTATACGTAGTGCTACCACTCATAGCGGGAATTGCCACACGACTTCAGCTTGGCAGACAGCGAAGAGAAGATAGTGTAGATGGATTTCTGAAACGGATTAAACCGTTTTCAATAATCGGGCTCCTTTTCACTGTAGTCCTTCTATTTGGCTTCCAGGCGAAAGTTATATTAGATAGACCCGAAATAATCGCTCTGATAGCCGTTCCGTTGATTTTACAAACATATGGCATATTCGCTATAGGATATTCCGTGGCTAAACTGATTAAGCTTGACCATAACATCGCTGCCCCGGCCTGCTTAATAGGAACCTCTAATTTTTTTGAACTCGCAGTAGCAGTCGCTATATCTCTATTCGGACTGCATTCAGGTGCCGCACTAGCTACTGTTGTTGGGGTATTAGTTGAGGTTCCTGTAATGCTTACTCTTGTCTACTTCGTGAACAGAACTCGAAGCCTATTTCCGGCTTAATTATCCGAAGCGCCCTACTGCATGAGGTTATAAATCTGAATCCTGTGTCTGGAAGACTCTACAACATACAGTTTATTATCTTCGCCGATTATGACTGATGATGGTCCCCAGAAATAAGATTCAATCTGAGTAGATATGAGATAGGGTGTATTGAAATGATCAGGTAGATCAGGCATCAAATCCGAAATGTCGCGTTGGCTGGATTCATCGGGATTTGCATCCAAGAATTCCTGGGCCCATTTAGATAAAGTCGCTTCACCTCTCAAACTCTGGATAAAGTCACCATCAGGCGAATATATCTTTACTGACTCATTACCCCAATCCGAGACATATACGTAACCTTCCGAATCAACAGCTGGCTTGGAAGGACGATGTAACGAACCTTCTGATTCGCTAGGACCCCCATAGATGGATATCGGAGTACCCGAACCATCAAATCTCTGTATACGATCATTTCCCCAATCTGCCACATAGATGCTTTCGTCTGCCCCTATCGCAATACCCCAGGGTTGATTCAATTGCCCCATTTCTTTACCGAACTCACCCCAAGAATCGACATACTGGCCAGTCCTAGAAAATTCTTGAACTCTATGATTATTCTGGTCAACCACAAGAACGTTTCCATCGTCTTTTATGGCGAGACCCGACGGTCCATCTAACTCCCCTTTAGAACTACCCAAATTTCCCCAATTTTCAATAAAAGCCCCTGCAACAGTAAAAATGGAAACGTTGTTATGAAATTCATCTGATACCAACACAAACCCGTCATTACTCACAGCTACCCCGGTAGGAAGCCAGAACTGCCCGTCGCCATGCCCATATGTACCAAACTCCCGAAGATATTCTTCTCGATAAGTACAAACTCCAACCCTCGTAAAAGCGGGATGTTTGTTAAGAACAAAAAGCTCGCCATTCTTGCTGGCCATGTCGATTGGATGAGCAAATCCTCTACCCAAGGGGTTATTGTTTACAATACCTATAGTCTTGTCATAGGTAACCCGATTCGTAATCGTTTCATTAGTCATTTGTAAACCTGATTAAACTTAACTGTTCCCAAATCCGTCGGTGCTTATTTATCCTCTTTGATACTCTTTGGAAGACGCTATTAGGGCTAAAACTTCGGATATTCTTTTTTCAGCCAACTCTCTCACTGCAGTGGACTTTTCTCCAAATTTTATGGTTCCACCCTTTGAAACATGTTCAATGATCGCCTTCTTGGTAGTGTCCTCAGTAAACACAAGGGGTCCCATGAAATCCAAACATGCCTCTACTACGCTTGCAGCGTCTAATGCCTCATTACTCGCCATTCTGTCCGTTATATCGACGACTTCAGGAGAATCAGAATTCTGCCAGACGTCGTAAGCAAAATTAACTCTCTCTAGAATTGATCCACTGTTGATCCATTCTTTTCCCTCATGCCAGCCTTCAACAGATGGGGGATTCAGTAATGACTGGCCCATATACTCCATTACATTTACAGCTTCATTCATTAGCAGAGTTGGCCTGCTTATAACATCACTGGTACGAAGGCAACCCGCCACGTATTCAGCAGGACATTTAACCCTTTCAAATCTGGAATTCTTGAAGAATTCCGATTTGAATAGAACCCTTAACATCTCCGTGATATTGTGCTCCTCGTTCAAGTAAGTATCTGAAAGGATTCGTATAGCTTCGGGGTCCCTTGCTGGAGTGTAGGGCCACTGCGGGACTGGAACCTCATCAGCCACAAAAAAATCGTAGAGGTGCCTGGAAATAAACTCTGCCGCAGCTTCTTGCTTGGAAATGATGCGAATTATGTCGTCCCCGTTGAACTCGCCTGTCTCTCCAAGAAAGCTTTTCTGACCCCCATCATGGTCGTTTTCCCTGTATTCATAATGCCAAGAAATTCTCCCATATGGCCAGATCGAATCCTTCATAGCCCTGACAGACATATACTCAGCGTTCTTGAGAGTCCATCCTGTAAAGGCTCTTGAGCACTCTTTTATATCTTCCTCGGTATAGTTACCAATACCCATAGAAAACAGCTCTAGAATCTCTCTACCAAAGTTTTCGTTTATGGCACCGTTGTGATTGTCTTGGTTGTCCAACCAAATAATCATCGCGGGATCTTTTGCCAATTCTTCAAGCAATATATCGAATCTGCCAAGTCCAAACCTTCTGAACATGTCAATCTGAACCGAAAGCGCTCTAGCTTGGTTTGTCTTAGCATAACCGGTGGCGAAAATCCCATGCCAAAATAACGCAATTTTCTCAACGATTGGGGTATCTGTGGTTACCATCCTGTAAAGCCACTGTTTTGCCGACCACGGGCCCGCCCTCTGCTCATGGACCTCGGTGTGATACCTAAGAACCAATTCATCAGACAAGTGATTTGACTGCCCCGGAGCGAGAACTGAGTCCACTACATCCTCATAATCCAGTTTTTCGAGTTCGTCTAACTCTCTTTGCGTGACACCAAACCCTGCTCTTCGCATAAAGTGGGCCATCATGGATCTTTGTTCTGTTTGCCTCTCTGTAGTAACCATAACTATAAGACCATCCTGGAATTAATTATCGGCAATATTGACGACTAATTTTCAAAAATATCGAATTTCTCAAAAGACCCATTAACGATTGGTACCGGATCTACTTCAAACCAGTCCTCGAGTATATTGGTGTACACGGATCTAAAGTCATTGTTGGCATAAAGATCTCCGTTTAATTGATCTTTTTCCTTTAGCGACGGGTATTGGCCGTATAATCCACCCTTGACGGAATCACCAATCAAAAATGCAACTCCTCCAGAACCATGATCAGTGCCAGAGCCATTATCCTTTATCCTTCGACCAAATTCGGAAAATATCAGCACTGCGGTGCTCTCACCATAGCCATGTTCTCTAACGTCATCTGTAAAATCCCCAACAGCGGTCGACACATCATCCCAAAGCTTTGAGTGAACAGGCAGTTCACCTCCATGAGTATCGAAGCTTCCATGTTGAGTGTAAAAAAATCTCGTACCCACATCTGCAAACATAACGCGGGCGGCGTCCCTCAGACTTTTAGCCAAAGGATTGGCGGCATATTCGACACTTGACGAGTATTTAGCAGGAGCCTCACTGAGTATATCTGCCCCGACCAAAGCATCTTCACCAGTCTGACTCAGAAAGTCCGACACCATATCTCTCCCCGCCCCACTTCCATACATCTGGGAGAATACATTCAAAATATCATTTCTGTCGGAATCATTCTTAACGGATGGAAAAAGACCGTAAGTATCCAGGTCACCAACCGACGCAACTGGCACACCAGAAGATGCCATTGCTCTTGGCAAGCCTCTGCCAAAATTAATACCACCTAGTACATTTTCACCCTTTGGATCTAACTCTCTAATGGTTCGGGCAATCCACCCTTCTGTGAGAACCTTCGTAGGCTCCGCTGTATGCCAGATATCCATTGACCTGAAATGTGAACGATTGGGCTCCGGGTAACCTATTCCATTTATAACTGCTACTTTTCCTTCGTCCCACAACCGCTTAATCGCCGTCATGCTAGGATTCATCGCTAACTCGCTATCCAGCTTCAAAGATTTCTCAGGATCTATATGCACTTTGGGGCGGTTGTCATAGTAATTTTCATCGTTGTAAGGAATTACAGTGTTAAGCGCATCATTCCCACCCGATAGCTGTAAAACAACTAATTTCTTTTGCCTTGTCTCTAACATGTCTACATCCCTCTCTGATATCGTCTGAGTCTCAATCTATCTGAAAATTCAATGCACCCAATCATCCATGCCGATATATCAATAATTTGAATAACTTCATGTTTTCTGTTAATAGTATGCCCCTAGTCTAATTTTTTTTCAGCTGAGGAACAAGGTTTGAATCCTTAGTAGTTTAGCTGAAATATTGAGAAATGTAGATGGAAAAGTAAGAAATATTGGAAGTACTGTTGTGTAAGGAGATGCATAATGAACAAAATCCGACACGCTTCAACCGGAGTTTTGCTGTTGGCTATAGCTACCGTTATGGCCATATTCATCGCTTGTGGAGAGACGGTTAGGGAGGTAGAGGTAGTAAAAGTTGTTGAAAAAGAAGTCCCGGTAGAAGTAATTAAAGAAGTCGCGGTTGAGAAGATAGTTAAGGAAGTAGTGACTGAATTCGTAACTGAGACGGTTGTAGAAGAGGTTGAAGTTATTAAGGAGGTACCGAAGCCAGTCGAGGTAAAAATCGATAAATTGGTTATCGTTACTCCAACTCCGGGCCCCAAGGTAGAAGAAACATGGGTCCCAACAGGCACATTCGTCGGAGTCAGTAACGAAACTTATACTATGTCAGGTTACGCTCCTGACTGTGTCTACTGCGCCACCATGGTGCACCTTGGAGTTCAAGAATCTTTGTTCGGGACGAAGAGGGGAGACGCGGGAGAACTAGTATTGGATCCCTGGGCAGTAAGCAGCTGGGAGACAGCTTCCGATTTTTCTTACACAGACTTCAAGGCTCGAGAGAACGTACCGTTCCATCGTGGTTTTGGGGACATGGACGCCAATGACATCGTGTGGTATTTCAACTCCATTAACCCTCTCACAAACCCTGATTCGCGAAATGACACCGGTGGACAGATGGGCGGCACACTGTTGGAAACATCTGTTGTGGACGACAGTACAGCTCGATTCCATTGGGATGCCTTCGCTGGGCACACCTTGTTCAAGACCTTCACAGACCTTGAGGAGGGAATGGGAATATTTTCCAAGAAAGCCTATGACGAAAGGGGAGAGGATTGGATCAAGGACAACATGATAGGCACCGGTCCTTTCCAGCTAGTTGAATGGATTGAGGCCGAAAGAGTCGAAATGGACGCAGTCACCAATCATTGGCGAAAAACTCCATACGTAAACAGGGTAGAAATTTTGTTTGTCCCAGAAAACGCAACCCGCCGCGCTATGCTTGAAACTACACAAGCCTACGCTGGCAATCTGCCAATCAAAGACTGGCAGTCTATGTTTGACATGGGCTTCGGGCTGGCCCCGGAGAGTATTTACACAGTTACCCAGATTGCTATGTCAGGTAACTACTGGGAACACTCCCACATCAAAACTGGAGAAACCCTTGAGCGTGTCAGGGACATATCCAAGCCTCACGTCGGAGACCCATATGAAGGGGGAGGAACCACGTTTGATGGTAATACTCCATCCATGCAAAAGTCTTTGAAGGTCAGACAGGCCCTCTCAAGAACAATCGACAGGGAGACCATAAACGACGTTATTTTGGGCGGACTGGGAGAAGAACATCACCTGGGTTACGTCTGGAACAACGATCCAATTTGGCAAGAAAACGCCGATGCTTGGAGTCTTCCATATGATCCGGATGGCGCAAAAGCACTCTTGACTGAAGCCGGATACCCTGATGGGTTTGACATAGAATGGTACGTCGGAACCGGCGACTACGAGACTCAACAGGCAGTTGCAGCTGATTGGCTCAGCAAGCTTAATGTAAATGTCACATTTGACCGACAGGACTATAGCTCTTGGCGGCCGACAATCGTGGCCAGAACAAACAGTGATATCTTCGGTGGATGTTGCTGGGGTCCTCTCTTGTGGCCGTTTGAGTGGACATCTAACACTTCGAGCTTCCCTGGCGGATATGGGATAGGAATGGAGCTACCACAGTCTAAGGCTAGCTTCAATATAAAGAACGCCTCGCAAGACCCAGCTGAACTTAAGATAGCCGCAGTCGACATGCTTCAGTATTTGAGTGACTGGGCGCTGTTCCCTGGAGTAGTTCAGCAACCGAACGCGGCTATGTACAACCCAGATGTCATTAGCTGGCAAGAGATGAGACCGTACCTGTGGATGCGCCTTGGAGGCATGAGAAGCTTCGAGTACATTCAGCTAAAGTAAACGGTCGCAGTTAAAGATTAGTAAAGACCGGCCACTTCGCGGTATTCGTTCCGTGGAGTGGCCGGCGTGATAAAGAGATATTTCCAGAAGGTGCGACCCATGATTCTCAAGTACCCTGACACCAAGTAAAAACATGAAACAGTTTATAGTTCGTAGGTTCATCACCTCGCTTATCGCCATAATATGTGCCACTACCCTCGTTTTTGGAATGTCTAGATTCCTGAGTGACCCAAGGTACATATTCTTGGGTGAAGTCGGATATGGCATGACCCAAGAAAGATGGGATGAAATGGAGGTGGAACTGCATCTGGACAAGCCCGTGCCAGTTCAGTTTTACTACTGGGCCAAGGATGTAGTAAGAGGTGACCTTGGGAATGATCTTAGAGATAACAGAGCATTAACCCCCAAGCTTGTGAAAAAGTTCGGTGCCACAGCTAAACTGGGTGTTGTTGCATGGGTTCTGGCGACAATAATCGGTGTTCCTCTAGGGGTCTATTCCGCTCTGAACAGGGGAACCATGCTCGATTATTTGATGAGGGGTTTCGCCCTTTTTGGACAATGCCTGCCGCAATTCTGGATAGGTATATTGGGTATTTTAATTTTTGCCGTATGGCTTAACTGGCTGCCCGCAGCGACAATGGGTCATGGGTTTTCATGGAAGCATTACGTAATGCCAACGATAACCTTGGCGTGGTTACCGGCAGCTGGGTACTTGAGGTTTACGCGCTCTGCCATGTTAGAGGTATTGGACTCTGAGTACATAAAGTTGGCTCGCATAAAAGGTGTTAGTCACAATAAAGTTATTTGGAGACACGCTTTTATGAATGCCGCGTTAATACCCTTGACAGCCACGGCTCTTGTATTAGCAAGCTTCATTACTGGATCTGTACTGGTTGAGGCTGTATTTGCCTGGCC
>PAMF01000053.1 GCA_002707185.1 Chloroflexota bacterium
TGGGTGCTGTAGCATGCCTGACGTTATAGAATCTTCCTCTACACTGTCTGAAGATCCCACTACTCCAGGCCGAAATCTACATACAGCATCCATTAATATAAGCGCAGGTAACTCTCCACCTGTAAGGATGTAATCACCTACACTAATTTCGTGTGTAACTAAGTGTTCGCGAACTCTTTCATCCACCCCTGCGTAGTGTCCGCAAATTAAGATCAACTGCTCATGAGAAGCTAGGCTTCTAGCCAGGGGTTGGCTAAGTAGTGACCCCTGAGGTGATAACAAAATTATAGGTATCTGGGCTCTTATTGTAGAGTCGTAATTTGTTAGTATGTCCTGTGTGCCTTTGAAGATGGGGTCAGGTTTAAGAACCATGCCGGATCCGCCGCCGAACTGGTAGTCATCAGCAGACTTATGTGAGTCATCCGTATAGTCCCTGATGTCTGAGAGTGTGACCGAAATCAGATTCTGGTCGACGGCTCGGGCTAGTCGTCCATGTTCCAGAGGAGATCGGAAAAATTCAGGGAACAGAGTTAATACATGAAATTCCATATCATTCGGTTACTGTTAATTCCATTACTATATTAAGTTTTGGTGAAAATGTTTAAGATTTGATTATTTGGCTGATTGTAATTTATTTACAAAGATATCGCCGTTCTTCATGATTAAATTCATCTTTTCCGGATTTCTCAAGATCGAGATATCTTTCAATGGGTCTCCGGCTATGACTAACAAATCAGCGAGTTTCCCGGGAGCGATGGTTCCTATTTCATTTTCCAAGCCTACACATTCTGCTGCCCATCCAGTAGTTGCTTGAATGGCTTGCATGTTTGACATTCCTTTTTGGACCAGAAGTTCCACTTCTCTAGCATTATCTCCGTGAACAAATCCGCCGGCGTCTGTACCAGCTACTACTTTAACTCCGGCAGCCAGCGCTTGATGCATGCTATCTTTATGAATTTCCATTAATGCTTGGGCGCGAACTTTCATGTGTGGCGCACTAACTGTTGAATGGAATTCATAGACTTCGAACGTTGGGACAAAAAATATTCCATTATCTGCCATCATTTTTAAGAGATCTGGATCTTCTCCTAAATAACAGCCGTGCTCTACGGAATTTGTCCCTGCTTCAATACACATTCTAAGTCCGGGGCCTCCGACTGCGTGACACATGGTTTTTCGGCCAAGACTATTGGATTCTTCTACTAACGCCCGGGTTTCTTGAGGTGTATATTCGATATCTAATGGTCCGTGACCAGGTCTAGAACTTGCACCTCCTGTGGTGGCGAACTTAATGACATCTGCACCAGACCGAGCCATCTCTCTTACTTTAGAGCGTATGGCATCAGTTCCATCGGCGACACCGGAAGGCAACCTAGGATCGAAATGATGGTGGCCATGCCCGGATCCACTTACACGATCTGCCAGCCCACCTGTTGGGGATATGATCCCAATGGACAATACTAAGCGTGGACCAGGATACAATCCTTCCTCGACTGCCATCTTGAACCCTGCGTCCAGGCCGCCAGCATCCCTCACACAAGTATACCCGGCAGCCAGTGTATCTTTTAACACTGTTGCTGTTCGTAAGTTTTGTAGTGAATTCGGCTCGTGTAATCCCCACCGACTTGCCAAGTCATAACCTTGCGCTGACAAGTGATCATGGCAATCAATCATGCCTGGCATAACTGTCATACCCGAAATATTAATTATCTCCGTGTCATCCGGCATTTCTACGGATCCGCTAGGCCCGACTTCCTTTATTAGACCCCCATCTATCAGGATGGCTGAGTTTTGAATAGTTGGCCGACCCGTGCCGTCTATTAGAGTCCCGCCTATTAAAGCTCTCATTCGATACCTCTTCGTTGTATTGTGATTGCATATTAAAATTTACGATTTTCAGTGATGCTAAAGACGCTTCATAAGGTTGTCAAGGATGTACTGGTGATGAGACTGGCTTGGTTTGCTCAATCAATTAGTCAAGATTGACACCAGTAGAGGACTGCACTATGCTCGGAGTATTCTAGTTAGGGATACGTAAACGCGCAGCTGTCGTGAGTGGTAGCTGGGCAATTTTTTTTTGGAAGGTAAACATGCCTAAGGTTATTCCTGATCCAAATGAGATAACTAAACCTTTTTGGGATGCNGTCAATGAGCGTCGTCTNGTAGTTCAAAACTGTACCAAGTGTGATTTACTGCAATATCCTCCATTACAGAACTGCGCCAAATGTGGTTCTCCTGAGGGATTGGAGTGGAAGGACGTAGAAGGGAAAGGTCATATAACCTCGTANATTGTAATAGAAGANGGGCGNNTAGACAGNCGTATGCCAGATCAACCTTATAATTTGGCTGTTGTGTCATTAGATGCAGATCCCGGTATAAATTTCTATTCAAATCTGCCTGGTGTAGNCGTCGATAAAGTACCTGTNGGAGCTGCGGTNANAGTTACATTTGAAGAATGTGGNCCTGGTCAATTGATACATGANTGGGAATTGGCAGAGTAGCTACNCAAAATGAGAATAAATNTTAAATACAATAGGTGAATTATGGCTTCAGCGAATGAATATTCCTGGCGTAGGGACAAAGANGGTTTGGGTGTCTGGGAACATAGAGGCAAGGTGGCGATTGCGGGATACGGGCATTCTCCAATAGATCGCCGCTGGGACGGAGTCTCAATGGATGAAACCCTTGGTGCTTACACCGTGTTGGCCTGCCAAAAGGCAATGGATGATGCTGGAGTTACAAAAGAACAAGTGGATGGAATTGTGGTTTGTCAAACCACAATTGCTGGGGCAAGTGGAGGAGCCGTATCCAACTGGGCCCCTCGCCCATATTTCGATGCTCCATATGACTCAGAATGGGGGCTGACGCGTATCAACGCCGAATGGTTAGTTAAACAAATGGGGTTTCCCAATATCCGATTTGCACCAGATAATTGTCCGACCATTAGTGAAATGGTTGGGCTAGCGTCACAAGCTGTTGGAGATGATCGCTGCCATACATGCTTGATGATATACCCAACAGGCAATTTGGAAGGGCGTTATCGGAGAGGTGGTGAAAATGCAGAAGACTACGCAAGTGGAGAAAGACAGTGGACGGTTCCCTGGGGAAACCACGGAGGGAATGATTTCATAAATATCTTTCCCCATAACCAATATTGTACCAAGTATGGTGGGGAACATGATGATCTGTTTCCATTTGTTACTAACCAGCATAGAAATGGATTAATGACACCATGGGGGTTTAACGCCACTCATGATATAGAGCAGATTANTAGAGAAGATTACGTGAGTTCACGGTTTATCATAAGGCCTTTAAGACTGTGGGACTGTGATAGGCCTGTTAACGCATCAGCCGCTTATCTTTTTACGACGGCTGACCGTGCCCGAGATATGAAGCAACCACCTGTTTATGTGCTTAACCATTCTCAGCATAGTTTTAAACCGCGGAGTACACAGCCAACTCTAGATGAGATAGAAGAATGGACGGATAAANCTGCAGCAAGGATGTATGAAGGTGCTGGACTGCAGGCGAAAGATGTGGATATTTTTAACCCGTACGATGGATATTCGACTATGACTCAATTTTTCCTGGAAGCTTTCCAATGGCATGGGGTCAAGAGGGGAGATGCATTTAGTTTTTATGCAGGTGATATAACCGTTGAAGGCCCTCATCCATTTAGTTCCAGTGGTGGAAATTTGGGTAACGGACGAACTAGGTCCGCTATGTATACTGATAGTATAGAACAGTTAAGAGGGACAGCGGGATCTAGGCAAGTTAATGTCAGAGCAGAGACTGCCTTAGCTGCATTTACAACCCCACCTAGTGGAGGATGGATAATGCTAGGTAAATATCCCAGCTAAACCTTTATAACGCATGGAATAATATTGGCGTTATGATCTTTATGTGTTGATGACGACTATAGGGATACAGCAAGTTGTACATATGCTGTGTTAGGTAATAACGCGTCGAGCGTGTAATTTATACAAGCACTAAGGGGATTGATATTGGTCAGATTGATTAGTTTTGATATTGATGGCACTCTGGAGGTCGGTGATCCACCTGGTTGTATCACAATGGATNTGGTGAGGCAGGCTAAAGACCTGGGATATATTATTGGGAGTTGTTCGGATCGTACTGTGACCAACCAGAAGAATATATGGAAAANTCATGACATANAGGTCNCATTTACTGTCCTAAAGCATCAACTGGATCTNGTGAAAGAAGAATTTGATGCGTCCGAATATTATCATATAGGCGATACGAACATTGACCAGCAATATGCTGAGCGTGCAGGNTTTTCTTNTTTCCTGCCGGACCAATCGCTGCAAAANTTCTGGCCAAGNNCNTAAATANNTTAGTAGCTCCAGACATTAATAATACTTTCATCTAGTGACTTCCTATGGACCGATTATTTAAGTGCTAATCAATATTGTTGAGAGTCCTGCCTTAATATTATTATCAGCAAAATTTTGATCAGGTTAGTGATATGGAATTAGAGAAAGGAATAATACAATCGGTAGTTGGAACCGGGGAAGAGGGATATGGAGGAGATGGTGGGCCAGCGACTTTAGCTTTAATTGGTGAGGCGTATGGATGTGATTTTGATAGATCCGATAACCTTTATATATCCGACGGTCGGAATCATACCATACGCAGGATAGATAGAGAAAATTGGAATATCACCACAGTCGCAGGTACTGGAGAACAAGGATATTCTGGTGATGGTGGTCCAGCGGTTTCAGCGACTTTGAATAACCTGTACTCTCTGCAAGTAGATACTAACGGCGATATTTATATAGTAGATCGTCTTAACTCAGTGATTCGCAAAGTCGATTTTAAAACCAAGATAATTACTACTATTGCCGGGACTGGTACTTCAGGGTATTCAGGAGATGGCGGGTTAGGTATCCATGCTGAGCTCAGGGAGCCGAATGATTGTTTTTTAGATAGATCAGGGGGACTCCTAATAGCGGACATACAAGATCAGAGAATCAGGCGACTGGATCTCGTTAATGGAAAGATTGAGACATTCGCTGGTAATGGCGTGAAAGAAAGATCTGGTGACGGTCGCTTAGCTAGGGATGCGTCATTAATGGGTCCTCGCGCAGTTTGTATGGATAGCCAAGGGAATATTTACATCTGCGAAAGAGAAGGCAATGGGGTCAGAAAAGTAGATGTGGATGGCATTATTTCCACCTATGCCGGGACAGGTGAGCGAGGCTATACGGGGGATGGAGGATTAGCGTTGACGGCTAAGTGGGGGGCTCCCAAGGCTATGCGTTGTGATAATAAAGACAATTTGATAGTAGTTGATACTGAAAATAATGCAGTTCGTAAGATTGATTCTATAAGCGGTATAGTTACTACTATAGCAGGAGGGCATCAAGGTGGAGAAGGGGATGGGGGAATTCCTACTTCGGCTGGGTTAGAACGGCCTCATGGATGTGGGATAGATAGTAACGGTAATATTTATATTGCTGATGGAGTGAATCACAGGGTCAGGGCATTCGGCGTTTGACTCGGTGCAGATCAGTACAACTAACTAATCTGATGCTCCTCGGCCATGGCGATATCACATAATTAATTCTTTGCAAACTGATTCGAGACCAGGTCCGACTGACGCTAGGTCAGTTATGGATGCGTTACTAAATGCTAGTCTTAAATGCTTATCGTCGTCTTTATCGCCGTTTAGAAAAAATGATGACCCCAACGGGAACAATATACCTTTGGAACTGGCGAGTTCTCTTATTTCGGATGCATGAAAACCTTGTAAACATTCTATCCACAAATAAAATCCACCTCTTGGTTCGGAAAACCGGAAATATTCTGAACAATGTTTAGTTAATGTATCTGACAACATCTGGCATTTTTGATGATAAATTGTTCTTACTGTATCGAGATGTATGTTTAGTTTTCCGGTTTCCATGTAGGCTGCCAGCGCACGTTGGATTAGTGGGCTGTTACCCATGTCAAATTTAACCTGGGTTATCACATTTATGAAATCACGCTGTCCTTGTATCCAGCCGATGCGTAGCCCAGTAGCTATTATCTTGCTAAAAGTTCCAACTCTTAAAACTCCATAGCCACGAGCCATAGAAAAAAGCGATGGAGGAGGAGGTGATGTAAAGTAAATGTCCGAGTATGCGGAATCCTCCAGTATCAATATTTGATGCGAGCGACAAAAATCAATTAGCTCAGATCTTCTGGCAGCTGATAGGACGGTTCCAGTGGGATTTTGGAAATCACAAACTGTGTAGAGCATTTTGATTCTTTTACCTTGATTCTGCAGCTTGCGTACGATTCTGATAATCTCATCCATTTGGATCCCGTGATCATCTAACGGGATCTGGATTATCTCAGCTTGATGACCCAGAATCGTACGATTAGATCCTGAAAATGTAGGTCCCTCTACTAGGACTATATCTTCTGGTTCTATAAAGGCATCACAGATAAGATCTATGCAACCTGCACTACCGTTCGCAATTAGAAATTGTTCGGAATTGTATTCGTGATTCTCTGCCAGAGTATATTTATTTGCTAATGCGGTTCTCAATCCCAGGAACCCCTGGACACCGCCGTACCTTAAAGACTCGTTTCTAAAGGTTTCTAATACGGAATTTAATGCGTTTTGGAGATCCTGGACAGGCATACTGCCTGCATCTGGTATGCCCGCGCTTAGCGTGATTGGGTTCTCAATCTCAGTAGGTAGAGTCCAATTATAAAAACCAGATTCTACATTGCTTCCTGCTCCAATGCTCCTGGCTTTAGACGATATGAAATTCTTTGGGTCTATAATAGGCATTTGATTCACCACCATTGGGTCTATAGTTTTTGCTAGGCTGTGCGTTGATCATGGCGGTATAGTGGCCTTGGTAACTTGAGTCTTCGGTTCTATTCTTAATGTTATAAATGTTTATTGACTCTGGTTAAAAAATCTTCCGCTCCTAATCTTAATAACCCCCATGCCGAGATAGTGACGAAATTGGCCCCGAGGTTTATAAATTCAGCAACTCCTTCTGCATCTGTTGGAGAATTGCCGCCAATCCCTGCCCATTTATTGGCGGCTCGTATTTTAGGAATTACTTCCCCCATGACCTTCCTAACCTCAGCCCGGTCCGGGTTGCCCATGCTTTGCCCAAGATCTGAAGCCGCTACATGAAAAATATCTGCGCCCCGAACCGTCGAGATTTCATTCAGATTTTTTACAGCTTCTATATCTTCTATCATCGGGATAACTAACAGCTCTTGGTTTATCCAACTTGTGGAAGAATCTCTAGTGGTTCCAATTCCGTAATCGTGTGCCCTGCCAGAACCCATGCCTCGGCAACCATCCGGGTAATATCGGGCGGAGCTCACCACTGATTCAGCCGCTTCTTTATCGTTTACATGCGGAATAATTACGCCTTGGAGTCCGCGGTCTAAATATCTGAGAATAGTTGATTCTGAATGGTCCGGTATACGTGCTATAGGTGTTATACCGAATACTTCTCCGGCCCTTACCATGTCTTCTACTTGATCTAGATGCATCGGGCCATGTTCACAGTCCAGCATGACAAAGTCGTAGCCCAGGGCTCCAAATATCTCTACTTGGTCCGGCGCGTAGCGGTTTATGAGCGCGCCGTAAACTACTTCGCCTGAAGCGAGCTTCGCTCTGGTTAAATTTTCTCTCATATAATGACTCCACTATTTAATTTATTTTCGATTATAACCGCTTTATGTGGCGTTGTTATCGGTACCTATAAATTGTGCCTCAGGTAACTCTTCATAATTAGTTGAGAGAGTATAGCCGAGGCGTATTGTTCTAAGATGGTTTCTGGCTTTCAAAACTCTGAAAGTTCGTACACTATACATGCTAAAATAGTGCAGGGTCACGACGATTAGCCACAGGTTTATGGACAGGTTGAGTTTGATTATCTCATTTGGAATCACATTCAACTATCTGACCCAGTCTCAGAATAAGTGGAGGAAATTATTTGAATAAGTCTGAATATAATGAATTAACTCCTGAAGAACAATTTATTATAGAGAGGAAGGGTACTGAATATCCGTTTTCAGGAGAGTACGATAATTTTTACGAAACCGGACTTTATATTTGTAGGCGATGCAATGCAGAATTATATACGTCGGATAGTAAATTTGATGCCCACTGTGGCTGGCCTGCTTTTGACCAAGAAATCGTTGGAGCAGTTAATAGGCTGCCGGATCCCGATGGAGTTAGAATAGAAATAGAATGTGCGAATTGCCAGGGACATCTAGGACATGTGTTTCTGGGAGAGCGATTAACTGAGTTGAATACTAGGCACTGCGTGAATTCGTTATCAATAAAATTCATACCACCGAGGTAAGGCTTCTAGTTGGCCTTGATACTTAGTACCTATCCGAGATTGAGAAAGAAGACGGATCTCGATGAATGAGGTTGTGGATAATGTCTTTTTCTTTGAAGCATGGTTGTTCCTAAAGTTCAAATTTACCTAACTTGGGTAAGGCATGAGTGACATAGAAGATTTAATCAATAAGATCCATGGAGATCCTCACCAAACGGTGATAGCAATAGCCGGCGGCGGTAGTTTAGCCGTAGCCTGGTTGTTATCCATGCCAGGGGCATCAAGGACTATTTTAGAATCTGTTGTGCCTTACGGTCGTCTCTCCATGGTCAGCTTATTGGGGTTTGAGCCTGAACAATATGTGTGTCCAGAGACTGCACAGGCTATGGCGAAGGCATGTTATCAGCGAGCTATGAAGTTAAGAGAGAATGATCTTCCTGTTTTAGGGGTAGCGTGCACTGCGACTCTTGTGACTGACAGAATCAAGAGAGGTGACCATAGATGTTCCTTGTCTGTCTGGTCAGACCATAGGGTTCTAAATTACGATTTGGTTCTGGAAAAAGGTAAAAGGGATCGATCTGGCGAAGAAGAACTTGTAAGTAGAATGTTGTTGCAAATTTTGTCTATAAGTATGAATCTAGAATCTAATTTGGAAATAGGGTTTAGTGGTAATGAGACTCCCCAGTGTCAAAGTCTAGATCATGCTAACGCCGTCTCAAGGTTACTTGCTGGAGATGTGGATAGCGTATTGGTTGATATAGACGGTACTATGAATGTGGATACGCCTGTAGATGGACCAATCCTTCCTGGGTCATTTAGCCCTTTACATCCAGGGCACGAAGGATTGGCTAAAGTTGCTGAAAATGAGCTAGGAGCCCCTGTAGTTTTTGAAATTTCGGTTGTCAATGTGGATAAACCCCCATTAGAGCAAGAGGAGATTAACCGGAGGCTGGCACAGTTCGCCGGGAAATTTAAGGTTGTCTTAACTAGAGCTGAAACCTTCCAAAAAAAGTCTCGACTCTTCAAGAATACTGAATTTATTATTGGCTGGGATACTGCAGTCCGGTTAATAGATCCCCATTATTATGGTAATGACTACAGATCAATGTGTGCAGCATTTGCGGAATTATGTGCTAACGGCAGCAAATTTTTAGTAGCGGGTCGAGTTGATAGTTCTGGTTTTAAGACTCTAGAAGATGTGTCGATTCCGGACGGGTTCAGTTTTTTGTTTTCATCAATATCAGAATCCGTGTTCCGGTTAGATCTGTCATCTACAGAACTAAGGTCTGATGATAGAAAGTGGTAGATAGTTTGTTCAATTCGGATGTCTTGTTTAATTGACACTAAATTTCAGGCGATGATAAGATCTTCACGCTTCGATTAACTAGCAGACTAGGATCAATGCCAAAACTGTTAACATAAGGAAATTTGGTTATCTGTGTTCTTGACACTCTTAAATATTGTCGGTCTAGAAGCTTTCACAAAGGATTGGGTGATGGTTGGTCTGTCTTTTGTGGTCGGGTTAGTGGCTATAGGTGGGATGTTCTTAGCTTCTAGAGTCCTATCCTCTCGCCGTCATTCGGCGATAAAACTTTCTACTTACGAGTGTGGTATCCCTGCAACTCCGTTTTCTTGGTCTAATATAAACCTGAGATTCTACATCTTCGCAATTATGTTCTTAATTTTTGATGTTGAAGCTGTCTTTTTATTTCCCTGGGCTGTAGTTTTCCTCGAACAGAGGGATCTAGGGAATTCGGTGCCATTCTTCGCAATGTTGTTATTCTTGGGGGTTCTATTCTTCGCATTGATTTACGGATGGAAAAAAGGGGTACTTGAATGGCAGAAGTGATATTAGGCTCAGGGAACCAACCTGCGCCAAGCTTGTTAGATAAGACGGTAGACGGGAAAATCCCCGGCGTTCTAACTGTCAGCAAAGATCAACTCTTCGCTTTAGCGAGAAAGTCCTCACTTTGGACTATGAGCTTTGGATTGGCTTGTTGTGCGATCGAGATGATTTCCACCTACATGGCCCATCATGATTTTGACCGATTTGGTGTAGTTACCTGGCCATCGCCTCGCCAATCAGATGTCATGATTGTAGCTGGCACAGTAGTGAAAAAAATGGCCGAACCAATTCGGTTGTTATACGAACAAATGCCAGAACCCAAATGGGTGATTGCGATGGGTAGTTGTGCGACTAATGGGGGACCATATTACAGATCTTACTCAGTAGTAATGGGTGTTGATCACATAATACCGGTGGATGTATATGTCCCAGGCTGCCCCCCTCGCCCTGAGGCTTTGCTTTACGGGATATTAAAACTTCAAGATAAAATAATGTCGGATGCTAAGGAAAATGGCGGAAAATCCTGAATCAACAGTACCCAACGATGCTGATGTTGACCAAGATTCGGAATCAACAGAATCCTTGGATCACTTAAGTCCATCTCGAAGGAGTTTGCTGAAACGGGTTGGTGAATTTCTTGATAATGATGCAGTGGTGGCCGGCACCCTAAATGATCTCCCTCTGATTACAGTCCAATTAGACGACCTAGTTTCGGTTTGCCAAAGGCTAAAATCAGAAGAAAGTTTAGACTTCAAGATGTTGTTATGTATGAGTTGCGTAGACTATATTGAATATTTCCAAATGGTGTATTTTTTGCATTCCTTGCAGCACGAACAGACATTAGTAATTAAAGCAAATACTCCGTATCAAAATCCTGATGTTCCTTCCATAACTGGGATTTGGAATGCGGCAAACTGGTACGAACGGGAAGCGCATGATCTTTTTGGTGTGATGTTCTCTGATCATCCTGACCTTTCTCCGATATTGTTATACGATGAATTCGAAGGGTATCCCGGACGCAAAGAATTTCCATTTCACGACTATCAGGAGTTTTAGCCCTGTGGAAATCTTATCATTACAATCCAGTGTTCGTTGGGACGGTGAACAGTACGTAGCCGAAATAGAGGGTATTGATATAGAGGGTTTAGGAACATCAACTGATGAAGCTCAGGAACGGTTATTACAGTCATTCCGTGCTTGGATAGAAATCAGAGAGACTACTAGTCAGCTTGAAAAATCGTTAGAAGATGCTGGTTATCCAGGGGTAACAGAAGAGACAGAATTGCAATTGGAATTCGCTTAGCCGTCAGTTGCGAGGACGAGTTTTTTAAAATGGACCGGATTATCTACTCAATTGAAGAATCTATCCTTGACGGAACGTATCAAGCCTATTGCCCAGAATTGATTATCACCTCTTTCGGAGATACGTCGGACGAGGCCAAGGAATCCCTACGTAGGGAAATAGGCTCTTATCTTGAAGACTGTGAAGAATTGGGTGTCTTGGATGACGTCCTGATTGAGGCCGGGTTTTATGATAATGATGAAGTCTGGATGAGTAGTCTAGTTACCCCACCTAAAGAACCCAAAATCACTATTATTTAATGTCTTATGATTGATTCAACTACTAACGTTAATAATCCTACTGATGGCGAGCCCATTGAAATGTTGCTTAATATGGGCCCTCAACATCCTTCGACCCATGGAGTGTTTCGGATGGTACTTTGGGTTGACGGGGAAAAAATAGTGAGAGCAGAACCCCACATCGGATATCTACATAGAGGTTCTGAGAAGCTTTGTGAAGGTGAGCAATATCATCAAGTTATTACGCTGTTTGATCGGATGGATTACATAGGCAACTTTAATAACGAATTGATTTATTGTATGGCTGTGGAACAATTGATGGGATTGGAGGTGCCAGAAAGGGCTGAATATGTCCGGGTAATACTTTGCGAATTGAATCGTATTGCAAGCCACCTTCTTTACGTGGGGACAATTGGGTTAGATGCAGGAGCTATGACCCCTACAATGTTTGCTTTTAGAGGGAGAGAGCGGATCCAGTCACTGTTTGAAGCGGTATCTGGAGCTAGGATGATGCATAACTATTTTCGGATAGGTGGAATTAAGGAGGAGTTGCCCGGAAATTTCAACGAAATGATTGCAGACTTACTGCCGTTATTACAGGTAGACGTTGAAGAGAGCGATAAAATACTAACCTTTAACGAAATTTTTCTATCCCGACTAAAAGATGTGGCTCCTATTACATCAGATGATGCTATAGATTTCGGATGGACAGGTCCTTGCTTAAGGGGGTGCGGAGTCGAATATGACGTTAGAAAAGCGCAGCCTTATTCCGTTTATGACAGGTTTGATTTTGAAGTTCCAGTCGGATTAGATGGAGATTGCTGGGATCGTCATTGGGTCCGAATCCAAGAAATGTACGAATCTCTTTCTATTATCCGACAGGCGATTAGGCAAATGCCTGATGGATCCGTTACTTCCCCCCTTGGCAGACGTCTAATACGCCCGCCCGAAGGGGAGGTTTACGTTAGAGCCGAGAACCCGCGAGGAGAAATAGGAGTTCATCTGGTCAGTGACGGTACGGATCGGCCGTATAGGTTGAAGGTTCGCCCACCTTCATTTTGTAACTTATCTGCCCTTCAGAAACTATTAAATGATACTTGGTTGGCCGACTCGGTAGTGATCCTGGGGTCTCTAGATATTGTTCTTGGTGAAGTAGATAGATGACTTTATCGTTTTTAACTTTGACTATCGGAATAATAGATGTAGCTTGGATGGTGGTTTCATTACTAGCTATGTTTTCAATTCTGTCTTTTATCGTGTTGTCATTAACGTGGCTAGAACGTAAGGCTTTAGGCAGACTCCAATTAAGGCTGGGTCCTACCAGAACAGGGCCAATGGGTCTACTTCAACCATTGGCCGATGCAGTCAAACTCGTCCTGAAAGAGGACATTGTACCAACCGCTTCTGATAAAGCTATATTTTGGATTGCGCCCGTGATTGTTGTAATCTCGGCTTTCATGATTTGGGTCACAATACCTGCATCTCAGGGCTTAGTCTTACGAAATTTAGAACTAGGCTTACTTTATATAATAGCTTTTGCAGTAGTAGGGATATTAGGATTAGTTCTTGCAGGTTGGGGATCTGCTAATAAATACGGTGTTTTGGGAGGTCTTCGTTCAGCTGCTCAGTTAATTAGCTATGAAATCCCTGTGATTTTGGTAGTAGTTGCCGTAGCAATGTTGGCTCAATCATTGGATTTAACAGTTATAGTCAATGCTCAATCAAAATTACCGTATATTGTTTTGATGCCTCTGGGGATTGTAGTGTTTTTTATCGCTGGTCTTGCTGAAGTTGGGAGAACTCCTTTCGATATTTATCACGCCGAATCCGAGGTGGTGGGCGGTCCCTTTGTGGAATATAGTGGCGCTCATTGGGCAGTCTTTTTCCTTGCAGAATATATCAATACTTTTGCTATAGCTGCATTAACCACCTTGTTGTTTTTGGGTGGCTGGCTTGGTCCATTTTTACCTGGCATAGTATGGTTTTTGATTAAGGTATATGCGGTTATATTGGTGATATTCTGGATACGCGGTACCTTCCCAAGATTACGAATGGATCAGTTGATGGCTTTTGCTTGGAAGACTATGGTCCCGCTGTCTTTTTATCTAATAGTTGTTACAGCCATTTATTTATATTTTGAATGGCCGTGGTGGACTTTAACGGTTATGTCTTCCCTTGGGCTTTTGATAGTTGGCTATATTATTTATTCGATTATGATGGCTCCAGTCAAAAAAATTGCAGATATCAAAGCTAGGCAACAACGTATGAAATTGGAACGGAGCAAAATGGAAGAATCGGTAGGAGTGGCAGCTAATGTTAAATAGTGTAAAGGGCTTGATGCTAACTCTGTCATCAACGCTCACAGGATTNCGTAAGCCAATTACTCGAGAATACCCTAAAACGCCTACTCCGGTGCAGCCGAGATTTATGGGGTTTCCCGCGCTTACCTGGGATCAAGATGTAGAAGAACCATTTTGCACCGCGTGTATGGTGTGTATAAGACAATGCCCGACCCAATGTATGTCTGCTAACATGAAGGATAATCCTCTACATGAAGAGGGTGTTAGTTCCAGAAGGAAGATAGTTGATCATTTCGAGATTAATCTTAATCGGTGTATACTGTGCGGGATTTGCGTGGAAGTCTGCAATTTTGATGCCATAGTGATGAGTCATGAACACGAAATGAGTACTTATCAAAGGAATGGCGATAGGGTAAATTTACCGGCTTTGATCCAAATAGGAAAAAAATTTCAGGAAGACACTGACTGGGTGCCTCCTACAGTCCTGGCTAAGCAGCAGGATAAAGAATCCAACTGAACCATTAACGAAGATTAATAATCNTCTGCTAGCTNGCGNCTGTATAAAATGAGAGAACCAATATNTCTAAGATAACNAAGTATGAGAATAGTGAGGGTTGTTGCAAATTATATGGATTCCAATGTTTCAGCTATGGTCAATTTAGCCTTTGGTGTCTATATGCCTCGTAGAGGTATTTAAAGAATGGCCTGGATCTTATTCGTACTGTTTGGGGGGCTTACATTAGTTGGAGGACTGGGATTAGTAGTTACTCGTAACGTAGTACATGCGGCGTTATTCTTGCTTCTTTCATTATCTGCGGTGGCTGGGCTCTACTTGGTATTATTAGCGGAATTTTTGGCACTTGTCCAAGTATTGATCTATGGCGGCGCCGTGATCATAGTCGTATTATTTGCGATTATGCTTACTAGAAATTCAGAATATCCACACATCTCTGATAACAGACAATGGCCACTCGCGGCAATAACGTCCTTGGCGTTGGCTGTCATATTTGGGGTAGCCATGTGGCAAAGTGCTCCGAGTGCTACCAACTCAAATAGCCCGGCATTCGCGGACTTGGGGAATTCTTTGTTTACCAGATGGGCNGTCCCATTTGAAATCGCTTCGATTGTATTGTTGGTGGCATTGATAGGTGCATTGATAATAGCTCGTTCTGATTCAAGTAGGGAGAAATAAGCCATGGTTGACTTGGTTTATTTTCAGTTATTAAGTGCNGCTTTATTTTGCATTGGCGTTTACGGAGTCTTAGCTCGTAGAAGCGCTGTGTTAATTATTATCTCGATTGAGTTAATGCTGAACGCGGTGAACATTAATTTGGTCGCTTCAGCATCTAGATTAGCTAACAGTGATCCGGCGAAATTCCTGCATTTTGATGGGCAAATCATAGCTATATTTGTTATTACGATAGCAGCCGCAGAAGTCGGGTTAGCGTTAGCGATAATTCTTAGGATGTATAGAAACCGATCAACNGTTAATGTTGACGAAGTCAACATGATGAAATGGTGAAAATGTCAATCACATTTAGCACTTTTTGTANATTGATGTCCACAAGGTCCATAGAAATACGTATTGGAGTGGTGATTTAGTATGCAGTGGGCATGGCTAATCCCTGTATTTAGTATTGCGGTTGTGCCGTTCCTAATTTTCTTCGGGAAATTCTTGCCTGGCAAAGGCTCGTTTCTTGCGATTGCTGCGATTGCTGCTGGATTTTTAATGTTCGGTTGGGTTTTCTTAGAATGGTCCAAATCAGATGAGTCAATTGCGAATTGTAGTGTCGATCAAACCCTTGGCGTCAGGACATGTCGATATGCCTTAGATTGGTTTGCGACAGGCCATCCGGGATTCAGCGTAGATAAAGTATATCAGGGGATTTCTGGAGTTCTCGGCATAGTGATCGATCCCTTGGCTATAAGTATGTTGGGGTTGATTACTTTGGTTGCATTAATGGTTCAAATATATTCTCTTGGTTACATGAAAGGTGATCCTCGTCTGAATTGGTATTATGCATTTCATGCGATGTTCGCTGCTGCTATGCTGGGCCTGGTTTTAGCAGACAACTTTTTGATGCTTTATATTGCATGGGAATTGGTAGGGGCCTGTTCATATTTACTGATAGGATTTTGGTTTGAAAGACCCGCCGCTAGAGAGGCCGCCAAAAAGGCATTTGTAGTGACCCGAATTGGTGACGTCGGGTTATTGGTAGGAATATTATTATTATGGAGCCAGGTGGGTAGCTTTAGTATGTCGGAGACCTTTGTAGCTGCACAATCGGGAACGTTGGCACCCAGTGTAATTACCTGGTCTGCCATACTAATTTTCCTTGGCGCAGCTGGTAAATCAGCCCAATTCCCATTTCACGTTTGGCTTCCTGATGCGATGGAAGGCCCTACACCAGTTAGTGCGTTGATACATGCTGCGACTATGGTGGCCGCCGGAGTTTATTTGGTTGCAAGAGCTTTCCCACTGTTTGAGCAATCTACAGAAGCTTTGATGATTGTATCGGTAGTGGGTCTTATTACGGCTTTAGGTGCGGCTACTATAGCATTGGTATCCACGGATCTAAAAAGAATCTTAGCGTATTCAACCATTAGNCATTTAGGACTCATGATGCTTTCGCTAGGTGCATTGGGTTATACCGCGGCTATATTTCATTTGCTTGCCCACGGGTTTTCTAAGGCTTTGTTGTTCCTTGGTGCGGGTAGTGTCATGCACAGTACAGATGAATTGGATATTAGGGAATTGGGTGGGTTACGGACGGCCATGCCTATTACAGCAATTTTGTTTTCGATTGGAGCACTTTCTCTCGGAGGAATCCCTGTATTGGCTGGCTTCTGGAGTAAAGATGAAATACTTCTAGCTGTGTACAGTAATCTACCCCCTGTATTTATAATTTTAACTTTGCTAACTGTGTTTCTTAGTGCGTTATACATGGCGAGAGCTATGTTTTTGGTGTTTTATGGAAGTAGAGGAATTTCACTCGGGTCAGTACATGAATCACCGGCAAGTATGACGTGGACTATGGGAATTCTAGGCTTTTTGGCAGTTACTTTTGGATTCTTGGCATTGAATCTTGGGGGAATATTAGAAGGGTTTGGCCGCTTTGTATTTTTCTCACATGCCGAAGAATTCCATTTTAATTGGTGGCTAGGCTCTATTTCCATCTTACTAGCCATAGCAGCATTTGTGGCTGCTTANTTAGCATATTTTAGATATTCGACTGTTGTGGCTCAGCTCAACGGCAAATTGTCGGTAATTCTTCGGTTGATAGAAAATAAATATTACATCGATCAAGGTTACCAGTGGGTCATAGATAAAATTGTTCTNGGTATTGCAAATTTAATTGGATACCTCGATCGAGTAGTAGTCAATGATATTGGAGTTAATGGGCCAGCTCGAATTATTAGAGTTATAGGTATCTCGTTCCGATTACATATCACCGGTAATGTCTATAGCTATGCTCTCGGTATGGTNATNGGTACGATTGGNCTTGTGATTTTCTGGTGGTCGCAATCNGTATGATAATTTTTGACCAAACAGCTCTTCTTTTGCTTATATTAGTCCCTTTAATTGGCGCCTTCCTTATGGCGATCATGTCAAAAGACAGACCGAAAGATATCTGGTATTTCGCTATCTTTATAGGATCCATCACTTTAGTAATTTCAATAATAGTATTTTTTAGATATGACTATCATACTGGAGGCATTCAATTTGCCAATAGTTTTGATTGGTTGGACAAACCGCTCAAGATAGAGCTCTCTTTGGGGATTGATGGAATCTCTGCCCCCCTAGTCTTGTTGAATGGTATTGTGTTACTAGGAGCCGTATTAATATCTCAAACNATCAGACACCGNCCGAGGGATTTTTTCGTTCTACTTTTTGCTCTGGGTTCAGGAGTGTTCGGTGTATTTGTAGTTAGAGACTTGTTCTTCCTCTTCTTNTTCTACGAATTAGCAGTNCTTCCTATGTACCTCTTGATTGGTGTTTGGGGTAGTAGTACNGATTTCGTAACTTTCATACGGACTAAAGAATACGGCGCCATGAAACTGATGCTTTTCCTTGTAGCCGGCAGCGTATTGATCTGGCTGGGGATATTAGCACTGTATGTAGAGTCGGGAAAGGTTGGGGAAGCAAGCTTTTCTTTGGAACTGTTNTCCGAAATGGCCCGCAATGGGCAGTTTAGCNCAACGTTTCAGAATTGGGTATTCCCTNTGTTCATGATCGGTTTTGGAGTTTTAGCTGGCCTTTGGCCGTTNCACACATGGTCACCGGATGGGCACGTAGCCGCCCCTACAGGGGTCAGTATGCTTCACGCCGGAGTATTGATGAAACTTGGGGCCTACGGGATCATAGTTGTGGGAATTGTTTTGTTGCCAGAAGGTGCTACTTCGTGGGCTCCCCTTTTAATTATATTAGGGACTGTTAACGTGATATACGGGGCTATGTCGGCTATTTCTCAAAGAGATTTAAAATATATCATAGGATATTCCAGTGTAAGTCATATGGGGTATGTCTTGATGGGTATAGCGACGTTGCATCCCGTAGGTATGGCTGGCGGTGTGCTGCAAATGTTTTCTCACGGGATTATGACAGCTCTTATGTTTGCTATGGTAGGAGCAATCTATGAACGATCTCATATAAGGGATATCTTCGTGCTAAACGGTCTAATGAAAAAAATGGGAGTCACTAGCGTGTTTTTTGCCGTGGCAGGTTTGGCCTCTCTGGGGTTGCCAGGGCTAAGCGGCTTCATAGCGGAATTTATGGTCTTTGTAGGTGCCTTTAGTACTTACTGGCCGCTGGCTGTAATTGCAGTAGTTGGTGCAGCGATCACCGCTGTTTACATATTACGGCTATTGGCCAGGACCTTCTTTGGTGACTTTGATCCCGAATGGGATCATCTAACCGATGCCAGCCCTGTGGAAAAGGCAGTTGGAGGAGTCTTTGTCTTGATTTTGATCTTGGTTGGGGTCTGGCCGGCATTGCTACTGGATGTAATTAATAATGGAGTGGCGGCAGTCTTGCCGTCATTGTAACGTTATGACAGGGTTAACAGATAATATATATTTACTTACCCCTGAGTTTGCTTTAGCTGGAGTGGCTCTTGGCATATTCATGATTGATTTGTTTTTACCACAGCACCGGAAGGATGTTCTTCCGTGGCTGTCAATATTGGGATTAATAGGCGTGTTACTGATCTCATTAAAATTGCTTTGGGGACAGCAGGAAAGTTTATATGGTGGATTGTTGTCGATAGATGCTTATTCTTTGTTCTTCAAAATAGCGTTTTTAGGATTAGGCGTACTAATAATATTGACTTCTATAGACTTCGTGAAAAAGTTTTTGGATCATCCTGGCGAATTCTACGGATTGCTGCTTTTTTCGATTCTTGGAATGAATTTGATGGCGCAATCAAGGGAACTTCTCACGGCCTACATATCCTTGGAATTACTGAGTTTTAGCCTGTATGTGTTAGTTTCTTATGGCCTTCAAAATGCCAAGTCTAATGAGGCAAGCATAAAATACATCATTATAGGCGCGTTTTCATCAGCGATAATGCTTTATGGAATTAGCTTGATATACAGCGCATTGGGTGTTACGCATTTTGCCTCTATTAGTATGGCGTTGACAGATTTAGGTGAGACTATTCCATCTTTATGGGCAGGTGTCGCATTAATCGTAGTTGGATTCGGTTTCAAACTCGCGGTTGTACCATTTCATATGTGGGCACCGGATACATACGAGGGAGCTCCATTTCCAATTACTGCGTATTTGGCGATTGGGTCTAAAGTAGCTGCGGTGGCCCTGCTTCTCCGATTTGTTGCAGAGGGTATATTACCAGCAGGAGATCTTTGGCTAGAATGGCAAATTATATTTGCGGTCTTAGCGGCTGTTACCATGTTGCTGGGTAACCTAGTAGCCTTGGCACAAAAAAACCTTAAAAGGCTAATGGCTTATTCAAGCATAGCCCACGCCGGGTTTATATTGGCCGGCGTGGCGGCAATGGCCCCGAGCTCGGTACTGACAGCTAACGGGATATTGTATTATCTGATTGGTTATTCAGTAACCAGCCTGTTAGTGTTTGGACCCCTTATATCGTTCTTTAATTCTACTGGTCAAGATGATATATCTGATCTGGGAGGTTTGGCGGATCGTAATCCTTTTCTAGCGGCTTCCATTGCTATCGGTCTTTTTTCCTTGGCAGGGTTGCCGATTTTTGCAGGGTTTACCATCAAATTCTATTTGTTTACAGCAGTTGCCCAGGGAGGACTACTGTGGCTAGCAGGATTAGCTGTTTTTTCAAGCTTAATATCTCTATATTATTATTTGAATGTCATTCGAGTGATGTATATTGAACCTATTCCGAGTTCCTTCGATTACGATATATCAACTGAATCAGAAGGTGTTTCTTCGCTGTCAACTAATCTGATATCGAGACCGTCAACGCCTATCCTAATTGTCATAGGTATAACTTTAATAGCAGTCGTCTGGTTAGGTGTGTATCCAGCACCGTTACTGGAGGGTATAGAGGTAGCCAGCGAAGCGATCCTAACTGGGCAATAGTTTATTAACTATATTCTTAGATCACAGCAGGGGCGTGTATAAATGATAATCGCAGTCATTGGTGGAAGCGACGCCAAGCCTGAGCATATAAGGTTGGCAGAATCAGTGGGTCAGGAATTGGCAAAAAGAGGAGTAACCGTGGTCTGCGGTGGTTTATCAGGTGTCATGGAGGCTGTCTGTAGAGGAGTCAAGAGTTCTGGCGGCAATACCATAGGTATATTGCCCGGTAGATCGCCGAAGGAAGCGAATGAATTTATTGACGTCCCTATAGTAACCAGCATGGGTTATGCTAGAAACGTTATAGTCGTCCATACAGGAGAGGCTGTCATAGCAATTGGAGGCGCCTTCGGTACTCTGTCGGAAATTGCCCATGCGCTCGGAGAGCAGATCCCTGTAATTAGTCTCAGTAGTTGGCCATTGACCCGAAAGGGTGACGGAGATCCGATTGGGGATGGACTGGTAATAGCTGACACACCTGAAGACGCGGTCGATAAAGCCGTGGCGGCTGCTGAAGCGAGATATTATTAAAGATTAGGGAGCTTAGCATGGGTATCGATCCCCGCAATATTACAATAGCGGCCGTTCATGCTCACCAAGCATTAGATTCGAGGGGTAACCCAACCGTCGAAGCTACAGTGGAGTTATCTAATGGAATACGGGCGTATTCCTTAGTGCCCTCGGGGGCCAGTACTGGTAGTTATGAAGCCCTAGAACTTAGGGATGGAGACGATAGTAGATTTGGTGCCAAAGGTGTTTTAAAAGCAGCAGGGAACGTGAATGATGTTATATCTCCGCATCTCGTAGGAATGTCCCCACTCGACCAATCAACAATAGACCAAACTATGATTGACTTGGACGGGACGCCCGACAAAAGTAATTTGGGTGCTAACGGGATACTAGCTGTTTCGATGGCAATTGCGAGAGCCGCGTCCTTAGCGATTAATCCGTTAGAGGGAGAGCTCTGGTCATACCTGTCCAATGGGAATGATGTAAGTTTGCCAGTACCGATGTTTAATATCCTGAACGGTGGGCGTCATGCTTCAAACTCAGCTGATATCCAGGAGTTCATGGTAATGCCGGTTGGGGTAGATACTTTCTCCCAATCTTTGCGGGCTGGTGCCGAAATTTACCAGGCTCTTAGGTCTATACTGGAAGCTGATGGTCATGGTCTGAATGTAGGAGATGAAGGCGGATTTGCTCCAACGTTAGCGTCAAATCGGGATGCTATTGAGATTGTACTTAAGGCTATAAATAAAGCAGGGTACTCCGCAGGAGAAGACGTTTTCTTAGCACTCGATGTGGCAGCCTCTGAGCTATTCAGGCCAGATACAAACCAATATGATCTTGCGCGAGAGGGAAGGTCATTATCTGCCGATGAACTAATTGATTTATATGACTCTTGGTCGAAAGAATATCCCATTATTAGTATTGAGGATGGGTTAGATGAAGATGATTGGCCCGGTTGGACACTGTTAAGAAAACGTTTGGGAGGAAGAGTACAGCTTGTCGGTGATGATTTGCTTGTCACTAATATAAATCGTATAAAAAAGGGAATTGGATTAGCCTCGGCAACTTCGGTTTTACTTAAACCCAACCAGATTGGGACATTAACCGAGACCTTTAATGCTCTTACCATGGCGAGGGAAGCTGGTTGGGGGGCGGTAATGAGCCATCGGTCAGGAGAAACAGAGGATACAACCATTGCGGACCTTTCAGTCGCATGGAACATAGGGCANATTAAGACNGGAGCACCTGCGAGNTCAGAAAGAGTGGCGAAATATAATCGACTTCTAAGAATTGAAGCCTCTTTAGCAGAAAATGCCACCTACTCGGGGTCTAAAGCGTTTGATTATCTGAGTAACTTTTAAATCCTTACAGTGTGGGTTCCAGCTTCGTAGTAAGGTTGTGGATCTAGCAGATTAGCATATTAATTACGGTTGAATTATTGTCTTCCCCTTTCTGTTGCGGGCGGTTATTATAGGTGCAGTTAGTCTATTGGGTAGAGAANATCATGATTTCACCCAGACCATTTTGTAAAGTTCGGAGGCTATGATGGTGACACGTGTAGGAATAAATGGGTTTGGTAGGATAGGCCGACTGGTTGCAAGGGCAACTATGGATAGGTATCCAGGTAAAGTTGAGGTGGCTGCTGTAAATGACTTGACCGACGCCAAAACAAACGCCCATTTGTTTAAATACGATAGCAATTACGGGGTTTACCCTGGCCAAGTCGAAGCAAATAACGACGATTTGGTAATTGATGGTAGGAATATAAAGGTCTTCTCCGAGAGAGACCCNGCTCAAATACCATGGTCTGAGATGGGAGTTGACTTGGTCGTAGAATCTACCGGGATATTTACCGACGGTGAACAAGCTGCAGGTCATTTGAAGGGTGGAGCGAGTAAAGTCATTATATCCGCTCCTGCTAGTAATGTTGATCTGACTATGGTTATGGGCGTGAACGATGATACATATAACCCTGAACAGCACAATATNGTATCTAACGCATCATGTACAACCAACTGNTTCGCTCCAATGGTCAAAGTTCTCCATGATGCTTTTGGTATAGAGCATGGTTTGATGTCCACGATTCATTCATATACCAATGATCAAGCNATCCTGGATCAAAGACATTCAGATCTTCGCAGGGCAAGAACTGCAGCTCAAAATATTATTCCGACCAGCACTGGAGCTGCCAGAGCTGTAGGTTTGGTACTTCCTGAACTAAACGGAAGATTACATGGAATTGCCTTTAGNGTCCCGACCGCAACAGGTTCCGTAACCGATTTTGTTGCGAATTTATCCAAGGATGTGACAGCTGAAGAAATTAACGAAGTGTTTTTAAAGGCTTCACAGACTGAGCTGAAAGGTATTCTAGAATATACTGAAGACCCAATAGTCAGTTCCGATATTAGAGGAAATGTACATAGCTGTATTTTCGATGCACTGTCAACTATGGTTATGCAGGATAGAATGGTTAAAATAATGGGATGGTATGACAATGAATGGGGTTATTCTTGCCGTACTGCTGATCTTTGCTCTTTTATCACTGATAAAGGTATCTAAAGGGTTCTCAAAATTTACAGTAACAGAATGGGACAACTTCAGA
Organism: Chloroflexota bacterium; assembly: GCA_002707185.1. Next base: position 23,735 of record PAMF01000053.1, read on the forward strand.
AGCTCTGAAATGCTGCCCTGAAAGTATCTTTCCACCCTGCGGTTAAATAACGTATCAAAGTTTGGTTTGGAATAGTTGATGAAACCGCTGTTGTCTCGTTTATTGTTTTCCATCAATAAACCTTACCTCATCCTGCCAATATTATTGGCTGTCGCTGCGCTATTCAGGCTTCACGGTATNGATTGGGATTCAGGGTTTGGATTCCACCCTGACGAGCGNTCTATCTACATGCGCGCTCAATGTATGTATGATGTCCTTCTGCAACAACCTGGATACCAGTCCTGTCTTCTCGCACATCCCCANATGGAACCAGGTTTCCCTCAGATTTCAACAATTTTTGACGCAGCGCGCAGCCCTTTAAACCCTAACTGGTTCCCTTTGGGAAGTGTGCTTATCTACTTGTTGGTAATAGTTCAATATCTTATATCCCCGATACTGGATCTGACTGGACTAGACATCCGATATTTCGCTCGGGGTTTGTCTACGTTGGCAGATTTGGGGACTATCTTCTTCGTCTTCTTGATAGGTCGGAGAATTTATCATGTGAAAGTGGGTTTACTAGCTGCCGTGTTAGTGACCTTGTCCGTTATTCATATCCAAAATAGTCACTTCTATAGGCCAGAGACATTTTCCGTATGCTTAATTCTGATGAGTTTTTGGGCCATGTTACGGGTAATGGAGTACGGCCGCCTCCGTGACTCAGTATTTCTCGGGATTTCGGTTGGGCTCGCGATTGCGCCTAAAATAAGCGCAATCACTATGTTGATTGTTCTGGGNATCCCGTATTTCATACAAGCTTTTAATGGNACTTATGCTACNCNNCAAGGGNTACGGATCCGNTTTTCTTATTGGCCATTNATATATGCATTGNTAGCACTATGTTTGGCAGCATTGGTTTTTATTTTAGTTACTCCCTACGCATTAATAGATGCAGGCAATTTCATCAAAGATATCAAGGCCCAATCCTATATGGCAAACAATCCTGGGATTTGGCCATTTACGTATCAATACATGGATACTCCGAATTTTATCTACCAGATTTACCAATCTACCGTTTGGGGATTAGGTATCCCTCTCGGGGTGTTGTGTTGGGGGAGTGTGTTGTTCACTTGTGTATCAGCGTTAGTAAGCCGAAAACATAGGATATTCGACCTGATGTTGTTGGGTTGTGTAATTCCGACGTTTATTTTCCTCGAAACGTTTGGGGTCAAGTTTTTACGGTATGTTTTTCCGTTGATGCCTTTGATGATCCTGATGGCAGCTCGATGTTTATGGTGGCTGAGAGAAGTAACAAATGGAGATATATCTGTTAAAATTCCGACCTTTATTACTCGATTGACAGGGCAAAAATTAAATCTAAAAAATAAATTGCTGAGCCGGGTTATTTTGGTTTTGACTGGCCTGTTGATAATCTCGACGGGTTTTTATGCTATAGCTTTCCAGAGTATATATTCGAGTGAACACACGGCTGTAGCGGCATCTAAATGGATTAATCAGAATATTGAATCTGGATCTATGGTGATAAGCGATAATCATTGGGATGAGTATATTCCAGGATTACAACGTTATCGT